>NZ_JBNHEP010000107.1:0-49450 GCF_050015995.1 Dapis brunnea BLCC-M229
GGTCGTTTGCGGAGCAGTCCGTTAGGATGGGATGGCGAGGTCTCCCGCTCTTGCACAGCCACTTCGTTAACGCCATATCCAATCGACCAAGAGAAATGAATTTTTTCCTTATTGGTCAATCCTCTTCCTTTTAGGGAGAGGTAATTATCCATTATCCATTATCCATTATCCATTAATGAATTCTCCCTGTTCCCTGTTCCCTGTTCCCTGTTTTCCGGAGAGGTCTATTCATAAGAATACTTTTAATAATTGTCTATCAAGGTTTGCAAACTACTGACTCCTGACTCCTAACTACCAAAGATATTTAGCCAAACTTTTGTATTTTGTCTGACTCAATTTTATCGATCTTGAATAAATTATTTAACAGAGAATAATTCTATGCTAAAAATGCCTGGAGAAAGTTATCGTGGTCTTTTACCACAACTAACAGAAGCAGAAATTTATCTCAAATATTCACTACAACAGGATTTACACAAATTAGCAGTTGAAATTGGCGAACGTAATTATTCAAATTATTCTAAACTAATAAATACTACTGATTTTATTGCTAGTGAATTTAGTAAATATGATTATCAAGTTAGACGACAAAGCTATCAAGTAGATACTCAAACATTTGAAAACTTAGAAGTAGAAATTCAAGGCTCCTATCAACCAGAACAAATTGTAGTAGTGGGTGGTCATTATGACTCAGTTTTTAATTGCCCAGGAGCTAATGATAATGGTACAGGAACGGCAGCAGTATTAGAATTAGCTAAGGCATTTGCTGGGAAAAAAACATCTAGAACTTTGCGTTTTGTAGAATTTGTGAATGAAGAACCACCTTTTTTTATGACTCCTAATATGGGTAGTTTTGTTTATGCTAAAAATTGTCGGCAAAACCAAGAAAATATTGTCGCAATGTTCAGTTTAGAAACTATTGGTTATTATTCTGATGAATTAGGCAGTCAAAAGTTTCCTCCAGGTCTCGATCATTTTTATCCTTCTACGGGAAATTACATTACTTTTGTGAGTAATATGGCAAATAGAAAATTAGTATGTGATGTTATTGCTTCTTTTCGTCGTCATACTAAATTTCCTTCAGAAGGTGCTGCACTTCCAGGATTATTTACTGGAGTAGATTTATCAGACCACTGGGCATTTTGGCAGCAAAATTATCCAGCTTTAATGATAACAGATACTGCTTTTCTTCGCTATCCTTATTATCATCAACCAGAGGATACTCCTGACAAAATAGATTTTGATAGATTTACAAGAGTTGTGGCAGATTTAGAGAGAGTTATTGCAGATTTTGTTGGAATAATTCAATAGTATTTTTCAGTAAAAAAATATCACAATAACATTACTATTCTTAAAAGAAATAATAAAATTAAAAAAGCAATAATTTTGAGGTTTATAGGAGCCATTTGGTATCTCCAGAAAAGAGGGAGTAGGGAATAGGAAATAGGGATTCATTAATGGATAATGGATAATTGATAATTACCTCGGGTTTTAACCGTTACGGAATTGAATATAAGGAATATTTTCTTTTCTCTTGGTCGATTGGATATGGCGTTAGCGGAGCGGCTCTGCAAGAGCGGGAGACCTCGCCATCCCATCCTAACGGACTGCTCCGCAAACGACCGCTCTCTTGGTCGATTGGATATGCCGAGGAGACCTCGGCATCCCATCCTAACGGACTGCTGCCTCTTGCAGAGGAGCTGCGCTAACGCAAACGACCGCTTTTTCCCCTATCCAAGGGGAGGCTTCAAGGCGCGAATTATTTAATTATTAATTCTTGAATTACCTATTTGTAAGGAGTAGGAAGAAAGAATTAATTTATGGCTCTTAATTTCTACCTTTCCCCATATTTCCCATTGATATCAAAGCTAAAAAACCTACTGGACTGACACACCTTAAATGGTGCGTTACGACGGATTACTTAATCCCTTTCATAGTCTGAACTTAAGCCGTCTAACGCACCCTACAATTTTGCACTAAATTAGCTGTGTCGGTCTACTACCTTTGTAAGCTTCCCCCTCTTCCTCCTCTCCCCCCTCTTCCCCTTGGTTCTATAGGAGCGATCGCTGTTGATGTCTGCCAAAATAGATAATGTATTTTGGAAATAAATTTCTAAATTGGCCTCTGACCATAATGAACCCAGAAGCAAATTCAACCTACTCCTACCAAGTCGGCGGTAGTCTACCTGTGGATGCTCCGACTTACGTCAAACGACAGGCAGATGATGAACTTTTTAATGGCCTAATGGATGGGGAGTTTTGTTATGTCCTCAACTCGCGCCAAATGGGCAAGTCTAGTCTGCGAGTTCAGACAATGCGACGTTTACAAGCATCTGGGGTAGTTTGTGCAGCGATAGATTTGACGGCCATTGGTAGTCAGGATATTACCTCGGAACAGTGGTATGCGGGAATAGTTTATAGTTTGGCCAGTAGTTTTGATTTATTGGATAGTTTTGATATTTTAAGTTGGTGGGGCGATCGCTCTTTTCTTTCTGCTTTACAACGTTTAAATGCTTTTATTGAACAAGTATTACTGAGAGAAATAACGGAAAATATTGTAATTTTTATTGATGAAATTGATAGTATCCTCAGTTTGAGTTTTAATGTTGATGACTTTTTTGCTTTGATTCGTTCTTGTTATAATAAACGGGCTGATAATTCTGAATATCAACGTTTATCTTTTGCTTTATTGGGAGTAGCTACACCATCAGATTTGATAAAAAATCGAAATATTAGTACACCTTTTAATATTGGTCAAGCTATCGAACTAGAAGGTTTTAAATTGCAGGAGGCTACACCTTTAGTTGCGGGTTTTTCGGGTATTTTTAATGATGGCATGGCGGTATTGAGAGAAATTTTAAATTGGAGTGGGGGGCAACCATTTTTAACTCAAAAAGTTTGTCAAATAATTTTATCTTACTGTAGAGAGGTTCAATTTAATATTTCCAGAGAAAATGAGGCTGAGTTAATAGGAGAAATTGTCAGGTCACAAATTATTGAAAATTGGGAAGCAAAAGACGAACCAGAACATTTGAGAACTATACGCGATCGCCTCATTTATAGTAATCAATCTTCTGGGGAATTACTATTATTATATCGGCGGATATTACAGCAGGAAAAAATTAAAGCCGATAGTCAAGAGTTGCACAGGGAATTACGGTTGACGGGAGTAATAGTAAAACACAAAGGAAGGTTAAAAATTTACAACAAAATCTATGCAGAAGTATTTAATCTTGATTGGGTAGAAAATAAATTGCGAGAAGCCGGTTTATTATCAGAATCAGCAGCAGAAAAATTGATATATTCTGAGACAGATATTCAAGAGATTGAAAAAATTACAAATGAGGCTTTATTAGAGTTTGAATTTAATCAAATAGAAGGATTGATTTTAGCAATACAAGCAGGAAAAAAGTTAAAACAAATCGTTCAAGATGATTTATATTTACAAGAATATCCGACTATAAATCCAATATCGACACTACAAAAAATCATTGGTAATATTCGTCAACAGAATAAATTTATTAGCAATTACATCGGAGTTAAAGACATCAGCTTTAGCTCAAACAAAGAATACTTAGCTATCGCAGAAAGAGACGGCACAATTTTATTACAACATTTATTACAACCTCAATCCATCAAACTAAAAGGTCACGAAAAAGAAGTTTTGTGCGTCAAATTCAACCCCAACAGATACCTTTTGGCAACAGCAGGAAAAGACGGCACTATTAAACTTTGGAATTTCCAAGGAAAACAAATAAATCAGTTTAAAAGTAATCAGGGAGCAATTTACCAAATCAGATTTAGTCATGATGGCGAATATTTAGCAACCGTAGCAGAAAAAGGAGTACAACTATGGAATATTTCACGGCAAACCCGTTCGCGTTCCGGAACATCATCCCTCAAGCAACGAAATATTCATTCAAGTTGGATGACAACTGTAAGTTTTACCGATGATGGTGAGTGTATTGCAGTTGCAGTCAGAGAAAATATAGTCAGACTGTGGAAAGGATTAAAACGACAACCATTAGAATTGAAAGCAGATCCGAGCGACGAGTTTACCCTAACAAATGTAAACATGAGTTGGGGTGGAGAATATCTCCTTTGTATTGGTAAAAATGGAATTCTCCGACTCTGGAATTTTCCACAACGACGCTTACTTGACTGGGAAACCCACCAAGCAGAAATTACAAACATTTGTTTTAGTCCGAGCGATCGACATATTGCCACAGCAGCAGCAGATGGTACAACCAAAATTTGGGATTTATCAGGAAAACTTTTAACTGAGTTTAATGCTGACCGGAACTCAGTTACAGCTATCAGTTTTACTCCAGACGAAAAACAAATTGCCACAGTGGGTGCTGACGGTACAGTTCGCATCTGGAATTTATTTCCAAAACAACCGACTCAATGGAAAACTCAACAAGGTACAGTTTGGAGCGTTGGTTTCAGTTTGACTAGAAAAATAGCGACTGGAGGAGAAGATGGTAGTGTCAAAATTTGGAATATATCTGGTCAAATATTGACTCAGTGGGAAAGTAGTCGAGGTAGACTTACCAGCATTAATTTCAGTCCTGATGGCAAATACCT
The DNA here is from genome assembly GCF_050015995.1 of Dapis brunnea BLCC-M229. Lineage (NCBI taxonomy): Bacteria > Bacillati > Cyanobacteriota > Cyanophyceae > Oscillatoriales > Microcoleaceae > Dapis > Dapis brunnea. Next base: position 4,584 of record NZ_JBNHEP010000107.1, read on the forward strand.
AGCTACAGCAGGGCGTAATAATATTTCAATTTGGAAGGAAGATGGGCAACTTGTCAGTCAATGTCATCCCAAGCAAGACCTAATATTAGATATAAAATTTAGTCCTGATAGTAAATCTCTTGTAGCAGTGGGAGCTAATGGCACGGCAATATTACGCAACTTGGAAGGAGAGCAATTAGCAATATTGAAACGCAGTAACCGTAGAATTGTTGCTAGTGTTAGTTTTAGTCAAGATGGGGAACGCATTGTTACAGGTGGGTGGGATGGAAAAGTCTGTATCTGGAATTTGTCTGGGCAACTGTTAGCAAACTGGGATGGGCATCGAGATAAAGTTAGAAGTGTCAGTTTTAGTGCTGATGGAAACCAAGTTGCTTCTGCGGGTAGAGATAGAATCAAAGTTTGGAATGTATCTGGGGAGTTTTTGAGAGAATGGAGCGCTCATCAGGAAAAATTGGTAGATGTATGTTTTAGTTTAGATTGGCAACGGGTAGCAACTGTAGGAAGTAACTATACTGTTATATTGTGGGATTTTTCTGGGCGGAAACTGGCGGAATGGAAGACTCCAGAAACGGAATTAACCAGTATTAGTTTTAGTCAAGATGGTCAATATTTGGTTGCGGGTGGGAAGGATAGTATAGTTTATTTGTGGCGAGTTGAAAGTTTGGATGAACTTTTGGTGCGTGGTTATGAATGGTTGCAGCATTATTTTGTTACTCATCCCGAAGAGTTGGAAAAATTGGAAGTATCTCAGAATCAAAATAGTGTGGTTGAAAATGTTGATTTAAGTGATGTTGTTTCTCAAGAAATAGTTAAGCAACCTACAGAAATTCCTGTTAGTTTTAGTCTTAATTCTAATTATGAAATTAACTATATTCGGTTACGGGATTTATTAGCAGCAGGAGAATGGCGAGAAGCAGATTTAGAAACTACTGCTATTATGCTCAAAATAGCTGGTAGAGAATCAAAAGGTTGGTTAAGAGCGCAAGATATTCTTAATTTTCCCTGCCACGATCTACTGAAAATAGATAATCTGTGGGTTAAATATAGTAATGGTAAATTTGGCTTTAGCGTTCAGAAAGAAATTTGGAAAAGTTGCGGTGCAACTAAAGATAATAGCTATCAAATTCATGACCATTACAGTTATTATAACTGTGGTCAAAAATTAGGTTGGAAAATAGGAGATCAACTTTTAACTTATGAGGAATTGAATTTCGATATAAATGCCCCAAATGGTCATATTCCTGGAGGAATATTGAATTGGTTATGGTTCAGTTTTTATTTAGGAAAATATAAGATTTCCAGTGAAGAAACTATTTGGTGGGATATCATTCCTGCAATAGCAATGAAATTAGATGTGTGTCAGTCCGACAAATTAGTAAAAATTTATCAATCTGATGGAGAAGGATTTTTGGGTGAATTTTTAGTACATGACAAGGTAGTAAAAATTTATCAAGGTGATATTACTGATTTAAAAGTAGATGTAATTGTTAGTAGTATAGGTGGTCTAGTCTGTGACCGAATTAGGCAAGTAGGTGGAGAAGAAATTTGGCAACAAATGATTAAATCAAGGAGATATATGATGAAAAATACTGCTTTGCGTGGTTCAGCTTTGAGAGAAATAATTATGACAAATGCTGGTAAAATCCAAGATCAAAAAGTATTTTATGGATTATTAAGCCCTCCATATAAAAAAGTAATTCAAGAGTTGGTTAATACTTGTATGATAATAGCTAATAATTGCAGTTTTCAAACTATTGCTTTTCCTTTATTTGGGACTGGAGCAGGTGTTTTATCTGCTCAAGAATCTTGGAAAATTATGTTATCACAAATAGTCAAAAGTTTATCTGACGAAAATCAAACTGTCAGGGAAGTTATTATATGTATATATGGCAGAAAAGCAATAGAGGAAATTGATGTTATAAGAACATTAGAACAAATTAAAATTTCAGGTTGGGAATCAGTTTTTTTCCAAGATATCTAAAATAAACGATCGCTTATTTATTGGAGATATTTAATCAAACATCTCTACATTTTTTTAATGCCTATCTCTCTTAATTAATATGTAATATCATGTTCACTTGAATACTTATAATTATATGAAATAGAAAAAATTATGCTACTTATGAATTTACCGAATAATTAAGGTTTAAAGCCTCTGCTTTAAAGGAGAAACAAGAAAAAATTTTCACGCCCCGTGTCAATCTAATCTGTTTTAGGGAGAGGTAATTATCCATTATTCATGGCTTTGTTGCATGAAAGTATCGATAAAACATCCGTTCCGCTTTTCGGTTGTCCCCGACATGAAAGGTGAACCTAGTGGCAGCTATATCACTCTCTTTCTATAGATTGATGTTTTATTCATCTGTTGGACAATAGTTAATAGCCTCAAAACCTCTACAGGCAAAAGTTTCAGCCTTTTTATATCAAAGTATTGATGTTCTATTTATCTATTGGACAATAGTTGTGTAGAAGTCTGAAGTACAGATGCTTAAGCTTGTGCGGTAGCTATATGCTTTCATACAACAAAGCCATTATTCATTATCCATTATCCATTAATGAACCATCTCCCTATCAATATACCGGTAGCAAACATTAACCTATTTCATATATAGGTTAGTAGTTAGGCTTTAGCGCGCTAAATATCTATCTGGGCTAAAGCCCAACTACAAACTAATACTTTTAATTCTCCCTCAATTTCTCAATTGCTTTTCTCTCCTCCTCTCATCAATAGCTGTTAACGCTGTTAACGTAGTTCCGACCCAGGAGGCTGGCTGAATGCTTACCCTAATATTTCTACACTTCTACACGGGGTAACCTATGCTTAAAACCACAAAGAATTTCCCAAGAAATAGTTCCTAAAGTATTTGCCCAGTCTTCAGCAGAAATTTGATGTTTACCAACCTCTCCTAATAAAGTTACCACTTCACCTGTTTCTAGATCGGGAATAGCACTCACATCTAACATCAACTGATCCATCGTAATAGCTCCCACTTGCGGTATCAATTGATCGCGCACAATGACTTTCATCTTATTAGAAAGGTTACGAGGTACACCGTCAGCATAACCAATACCCACCACTGCCAAACGCATCTGCTTTGGAGCAATAAACTGATAACCATAACTAACACCAGTACCTGCTTCAATAGTTTTGACTTGTGTCACTCTAGCTTTAACCTGCATCGCTGGTTTTAAGTCAATTTTCTGCTGTAGATGAGGTGCTGGATACAGACCATAAATAGCTAAACCCACCCGCACCATATCGTAGTGCAAAGTAGAATCAGTTAAAGTTGCTGCCGAGTTAGCTAAATGAAGTCGTACATCACCAGAAAAACCTTTTTCTCTAATACCACACAAATTTATTGCTTCCTCAAATCTTTCATGTTGTTGTCTCATCACTGTCTGGTCTGGGCAATCTGCTGTAGCTAAATGGGAATAAATACTAGCAATTTTTAAATTTGGTAACCCCTGCACAAATTGTACAAATTCTACTGCCTGTTGCCAAGATGTTCCCAAACGAGACATTCCCGTATCCAACTTGAGATGTACTGGCATTGCTTCAGTATAGTAGGAAAGAGTTTCTGAGAAAACTAAAGCTTGTTGAGGCGTACAAATAGTTGGTTGTAGTTGCCAATGAGCGATCGCTTGAATTTGTTCGGGTCTATCTGTTGCGCCTAAAATTAAAATTGGCGCTTCAATTCCAGCTAACCTTAATTCTATTCCTTCTGGCACTGTTGCCACTGCTAACCAATCTGCACCAGCTTCTAAAATAGTTTGAGATACCTTACACGCTCCATGTCCATAAGCATCTGCCTTTACCACTCCCATTAATTGAGTTTTACCTGATAAAAGACTCTTAAGCTGTTCAATATTATAGGTCAATGCTTGATCGTTAATTTCTACCCATGCTCTTTGACAAATACCCCCATAAACATCACTTTCTATTGCTCCCTGATTTAAACTTTCTGTTGCGAGAGTTTTAAAAGAGGTATTTTCCCAGCTCAACATTTTCACTCACTCCTCAATAAGTTAAATTTTTTATTTATTAAACAATCTACTCCCCAAATTTACAAAATCAGGTTGTATATAGGAAATCAAAAAGATTATTTTTAAAAAAATAAAAAAAGATATTTTTACACCTAATAAATTTGGTGAAAAACTGCTTAACTCTAAACTTTTGTCCCTAAAAATGTCAATTGTGCTAATATCTGAGAAAATATTCTCTTTTCAGAAATATCAATGGCCAATGTTTTAGTGTTGAACGCTTCTTACGAACCGCTCAATATCACGAGTTGGCGACGAGCGATCGTCTTGTTGCTCAAAGGTAAAGCGGAGCAGATTGAACACAACGGGGTATATATCCTCCCTGATATTCCCCTACCTACAGTCATCCGACTGCGGTACTATGTCCGAGTTCCTTACAAAGACATTCCTTTGACGCGCCGAAATATTATGCACCGAGATGGTCATTCTTGTCAATACTGTGATTATAAGGGTGATAATTTGACCTTAGATCATGTAGTACCGCGATCGCGTGGTGGTGGTGATACATGGGAAAACCTTGTGACGGCTTGTGTTCGCTGTAATGTCCGCAAAGGAAGTCGCACTCCAAGAGAGGCTAATATGGCTTTGCGTTATCCGCCTCGAAAACCCCATAGTGGCCTTTACTTTGAATTGACTAAACACGTTAAAAGTGGTAACAACAAAGAATGGCAAAAATATGTGATTGGTCTGTGAAAACCCTGCCCATCTGAGTGCAGGGTTTTTTTGTATCGAAAATAACCATCTGTAATTAATGACGATCGACAGCACATACTATTTCTAAGTCTAAGTTAGGTTTTGATCGATGTGTTACTAATTGCTATTGGTATCGTAAGTAATCGGACAGAATTATTGACAAACTTAGATATATTAGTATCTTCGCTGGATCGGGGTGGAAAATTTAATGAGCGTGTAATTTAATTAATTTTGTCTAACTACTTATTATCAGGGGTTTCATTCAAATAACCCCCTCTATTCAGTCTTTGTACTTGTAAAATTTGACTTTTATCCAGTAAAGTGATAGTAAAACCAAAGCTGGGTATAATAATGATTATAAGTACAAATGTTTATTTGATCCGTCACGGTATAGCCGCTGATGCACAAAACTATGCCACAGATGCAGAACGTCCTTTGACAGAAATAGGCGATCGCAAAACTCACAAAATTGCTCAAAAATTCAAACAACTAGGTCTTCATTTCAACCTAATTCTCACCAGTCCCTTAGTTAGAGCAAATCAAACAGCTAAAATTTTTCAAGCTAATAAATTAAGTTCCAAAGTAGAAGAATTTTCTCCTTTAGCCCCTGGTGGAGATATTAATCTCTGGCTACAATGGCTAGAAACATGGCAACCTAAAGAAAATAGGGAATTAGCTCTGGTCGGCCATCAACCAGACTTGGCAAACTGGGCAGAAATTCTGATATGGGGAGAAGCTAGGCAAGTATTAATACTTAAAAAAGCTGGCGTAATAGGCGTTTCCTTACGGTCAGTTGGTTCACCAGTAGGCAATAGTCAAATGTTTTGGTTGACACCGCCAAGATTTATACTGGATTAACCAAAATTATTAATATTTTATTGTTAAAACAACAACACAACTAAACTACTTGATAATGTAGCTTGAGTATATTCATATCTAAGTAAAGGTGATCGTCATGTCCGTCGTCTGCATCGAATTTAAGCCTGGTTTAGAAGGTGTTCCCGCTACCCAATCAAGTGTCAGCTACGTCGATGGACAAAAAGGCATATTGGAATACCGAGGCATTAATATTGAAGAATTGGCAAAAAAGAGTTCTTTTCTCGAAACAGCATATTTGTTGATTTGGGGCTATCTTCCTAGCAAAGAAGAATTGGAAATCTTTGAGCATGACATTCGCTATCACAGAAGAATAAAATATAGAATTCGGGACATGATGAAATGTTTCCCGGAAACTGGACATCCTATGGATGCTCTACAGACTTCAGCAGCAGCTCTGGGCTTATTTTATTCTCGTCGTGCTCTTGATAACCCAGAATATATTAGGACAGCAGTAGTCAGGCTACTGGCCAAAATCCCCACAATGGTAGCTGCCTTTGAGTTAATGCGTAATGGTAACGATCCTGTACAGCCAAGAGATGATTTGGACTATGCAGCCAACTTCTTATATATGCTAAATGAACGGGAACCAGATCCACTCGCAGCTTATGTATTTGATGTTTGTCTGACTCTTCATGCTGAACATACTATTAATGCTTCTACATTCTCCGCAATGGTAACTTCTTCTACCTTGACCGATCCCTACGGAGTTATAGCTTCAGCAGTGGGAACTCTGGCTGGGCCACTACATGGAGGAGCAAATGAAGATGTGATTACTATGTTGTCTGAAATTGATTCGGTAGAAAATGTTAGACCATATCTAGAAAAATGTTTGGAGACTAAGGCCAAAATTATGGGTTTTGGTCACCGAGTCTATAAAGTGAAAGACCCAAGAGCAATTATCCTTCAGGAACTAGCAGTAAAGTTATTTGACAAGTTTGGCTACGACAAATATTATGAAATCGCTTTGGAGATGGAAAAGGTTGTAGATGAAAAACTAGGCCATAAAGGTATTTACCCAAATGTGGACTTTTACTCTGGTCTTGTTTATCGAAAATTAGGAATATCTAGCGATCTATTTACACCAATATTTGCTATTGCTCGTGTAGCTGGTTGGTTAGCTCATTGGAAAGAGCAATTAGCAGCTAATCGGATTTTTCGTCCGACACAAATTTATACAGGAGACCATAACGTTTATTATACCCCGATCCAAGAACGTTAAGTATTTTAGAATTTTGAATTTTGAATTTTGAATTATGACTTCTGAATTCAGAAGTCATATAGCGCGTAGCGCTAGGGAATAGGGAATAGTAGACTGATAAAGGGTTTTAGGATTTAGAAATGTCCTAACCTCAATGCGTAGCGCTATAAAGTTAAATTATTATTGTTTGACGACGCACTGAATTTGGAATTGAGAAATTGTTTTTTCGGCTTTCCTCTACATGAAACGGTACAGGAAATGAAAAGTTTAGCTTCTCTGGAAGAAACAAGCATGACAGAAGGAAAAAACTCATAAGTGCGTAGCATAGATAGATTGTTCAGGATAAACAATATCTCCAGAGCAACTTCGGGAAAATATCAAAGATGTGGCTACAAATCGATTTTTGTAACCTATGAATATTTTTGTTTCTATCTTTATAATAAACTCGATCATATTAGCGGGATTCCTTAGTCGACAGATTTTGATTGAGAAGAAAATTCCACGGCTTTTCCCCAGTATGGATAATCAAAATGTCAAAGACAACGAACCAAAATTAACCAGTCAGACTCAAGAATTGTTGTATTCCAAAGTTCTGCTTTATACCAGTGCTGTTGGCATTATGGGAGGATTGGTTGCTATAGCTTACTACTTTGTTTTAGAACAGTTTTTAGATTTGGTATGGGAAACAGGGAAGCATTACTTCACAGGAATTTTTCCAGATTGGTTACCAGCATGGAATTATACCTGGATAGTGGCAACAATTGGGGGATTTGGTGTTGGTTTGTGTCTCTATTTCTTTGGTCAACCTGGAGAAATGGCCAAGGTGATTGATAAAATTCACGATCCTGGTCGTTTGGACCCAAGTCAAACACCAGGGATGATTGCTACTTCCTTAGTATCAATTACTGCTGGTGGAAGTTTGGGACCTGAAGCACCTCTAGTACAAATCAATGGCAGTTTAGGAAGTTGGATTGCAGATAAACTGAATTTGAGTCTCAAGGAAACACGAATTATGACGTTTTGTGGTATGGGTGCAGCATTAGCAGCATTCTTTGGCGATCCTGTTGGAGGCCCATTATTTGCCCTGGAGATTCCCCATCGTCGTGGTATTCAGTATTATGAAGCGATTATTCCGGCAGTTGTTGCAGGGATTTTTAGTTTTGGCGTGTTTCGGTTTGGTACTGGGTTAGAAATCGGAGGTATCTATCATTTTGACTACTTTGATACTATTCCTGCTTTGAGTTGGCTAAACCTTCTGGAAGCTTTAGTCTTAGGAATAGTTGGTGGTTTAGCTGGAATTTTGTTTATTGGGATTTTTCGGCTCACAAAGTTGGCGATTCAACCTATTGAAGATAGGCATATTTGGAGAGCAATTTTGGGCGGATTGGGGATTGGTTGGTTGGCAGTTTTATATCCCCAAACTCTATTCTTTAGCGAGCAGCAAATTGAAACTCAATTAATTGAGCCAGCTACTACACTTACGGTTGTGACGTTACTGGGAATTTGTCTGGCTAAAATGATGGCTATTAGTTTTACGATTCATGGTGGATTTCGAGGGGGTTTTATCTTTCCCCTATTTTTTACAGGAGCTAGCTTAGGGTTGGCCATCAGTTTTTTGATTCCAGCGGTACATCCAACTATTGCCATGTTGTGTTGCATGGCTGCCATTAATGTATCGGTTACCAAAACTCCTATTAGCAGTTCGATAATTTTGAGTGTTTTATCTGATACATCTATAATTCCAATTATTGCGATCGCTAGTTTTACAAGCTTTATATTGACTAGTAATATTGGTTTGTTAAGCACTCAACGCCCTAGAAAGCAAGAGGAAAATTTAAGTATTGGTGTTGGTTAATCTGTAATACTTTTCTCCTAAATTTCTATATCAAAAACTATATTTGTAGATTAGATAAATACTGAATATCATTACCAATGGATAATGGATAATTGATAATTAATCAATCCGGCTTTATTGCCTCTCTTAATAGGAGATTTCCTTATATTAAATTCCGTTACAGTTTTAACCAGAGGTCATTATCCATTATCCATTATCAATTAATGAAAATTATCCTATGCTATATCTCAAAACACTATATTGATATAGCAGTTGAAACATAGGTATTGTTTGTCTGAGTTTGTGAGATAGAATAGCTGATGCAATTCATTCTGTGAATGTAAATAAAATTCACAATGTAGATACATTATAGTGTTTCGATAGTGATTAGTAATAACTAACATAACTTGATAAATCAGACCTATGTTGATAAATGAAAATGTTACTATAAGTCTAGAAAAAATTTGTGTATCAACTCACTTTCCCTATGGTGAAGCTTGGATACCAGATGAAGATAAAAATCTACTACAACTTAGTTCCAGCTATTATATTAATCCCCGCCTTGGCGTAAAGGATTTAGAACAATTTTGGATGTGTAGTCAAGATTTTATATTATCTAGAGGTGAAGGTTTACCAGGACGAGTTTGGTTATCAAAACAACCAGAATGGATTATAGACGTCACTATTGAATCTGAGAGATATTTTTTACGCAATGAAATTGCGAAAGCTTTTGGAGTTAAAAGCGGCTTTTCTGTGCCTGTAATTGCAGAAAATAAAGTTTTGATGGTATTGGCTTTTTTTGCGGTACAAACTTGTTATAAAGATACTAAAATTATAGAAATAGCAACAAGCAAAGCCAAAAGTTTAGGACAGCTTCTATCTAATTCAATTTATAATTATCAATAAATATAATTTATCAGTTTTGGATTGACTGAAATTAATGTACTTTACCATACTAAAGAATGCTATATATTGTGTATTGCATAACTCATTAATTTTGGCACCTATCTATTAACTAAAATTGTCAAAATAGGTAATTTCAATGTTATCTATTTTCACTGTGGGAGCCGAGCTATCTCCGCCCTATAAAAATATCAGGTTTAACTTATCCCAGAACCCTATCTTTCTGATACAATCAACAAGCAAAGTAATAATACTTATTTAATCCTACTCTAAATGAATTCAGGAATCGATCTACAAAGAACATTTATTCAAGCCCTCGTAGATTTGGGCTTATCCTCAGAAATAGCTAGAACTCTATGGCTACCATTCCCTATGTTATTAATGATCGTTGGTGCTACTGTCGGCGTTCTAGTAACAGTGTGGCTAGAGCGAAAAATCTCTGCGGCAGCGCAACAAAGAATCGGCCCTGAATTTATTGGCCCTTTAGGGACTCTCGCACCCCTCGCTGATGGTCTGAAGCTAGTTTTCAAAGAGGACGTTGTTCCGGCCAAAGCAGATCCCTTACTATTCACATTAGGACCTGTAATTGTAGCCATCCCCGTATTTCTGTCCTACCTAGTGGTGCCCTTTGGACAAAATTTAGTAATTACAGACCTTGGAGTAGCAATATTTTTGTGGATTGCCCTTTCTAGTATTCAACCTATTGGACTACTAATGTCTGGGTATGCTTCTAATAACAAATATTCTCTACTTGGAGGTTTACGAGCGGCAGCACAATCTATCAGTTATGAAATTCCTTTGGCCTTGGCTGTATTGGCAGTAGTTATGATGTCCAATAGTCTCAGTACAATTGATATAGTTGAACAACAATCAAGTTATGGCATCCTGGGATGGAATATTTGGAGACAACCATTAGGGTTCATAATTTTCTGGATAGCAGTATTGGCAGAATGTGAACGTCTTCCTTTTGACCTTCCAGAAGCAGAGGAAGAATTGGTGGCTGGATATCAGACTGAATATACTGGCATGAAATTTGCTTTATATTATTTAGCTTCTTATGTCAATTTGGTTTTATCTTCCCTATTTGTGGCGATTTTATATCTGGGTGGTTGGGAGTCTCCAATTCCAGTAGAACTTTTATCTAATTTGTTTGGAGTGAGTGATACGACTCCTTGGTTACAAATAACTAACGCCACTTTGGGTATTATTATGACCTTAATCAAAGCTTATCTACTTGTATTTGTAGCAGTTTTGTTACGTTGGACATTACCCAGGGTGAGAATTGACCAATTATTAGACCTAGGTTGGAAGTTCTTGTTGCCAGTGGCTTTGGTTAACTTGTTATTAACTGCTGCCTTAAAGTTAGCTTTCCCATTTGCTTTTGGCGGATAAATCAATAGCTAATTTGAGATTTTTTGATTAAACTGTATCTAAAATCTCAAATATACTTTGGCTAACTATATTTCTAAGTAAAGTTGCTAACATCCTCTGTGATGCAGTTAATAAATTGACAATATACTGAGCTAAAAAGCAAGGTATAGTTTTTGTCAAAAATTTAATATCGATGGGATGTTAACTAACAAAATTTAGATCTTACAGGAAATAAAGCTCAAATTGTCACTATAAGTTTTAGTTTTATCAAGCAAAAACCTATGTTCAAATTCCTCAACCAAGTAAGCGATTACGCTAAAGAAACTCTTCAAGCTGCCAAATATATTGGTCAAGGTCTATCTGTAACTTTTGACCATATGCGCCGTCGCCCCATTACTGTACAATACCCATACGAAAAGTTGATTCCTTCTGAAAGATTTAGAGGTAGAATTCACTTTGAATTTGACAAGTGTATTGCCTGTGAAGTTTGTGTAAGGGTTTGTCCGATTAATCTACCTGTAGTAGATTGGGAATTTAACAAAGAAAGTAAAAAGAAAAAGCTCAAGCATTACAGTATTGATTTTGGTGTTTGTATATTCTGTGGAAATTGTGTAGAATATTGCCCTACTAACTGTCTATCCATGACAGAAGAATATGAGCTAGCTGCTTATGATCGCCATGAGTTGAATTACGATAACGTTGCTCTGGGTAGATTACCATACAAGGTGACAAATGACCCAATGGTTACTCCGATGCGAGAGCTAGCTTACTTGCCGAAAGGAGTTATTGACCCTCATACAGTTCCTCATACTTCCCGTCGTGCTGGTCTCCGCCCTGAAGAAATTCTCGAACAAATAGAAGCTGAAAAGCCACCAGCAGAGACAACAGAAAAATAGTTACAGCACTTCCCGCTGTTATGAGGTACTTATATTTATCCTTTTAGGGAACAGGGAACAGGGAACAGGGAATAGGGAATAGGGAATAGGGAATAGGGAATAGACAAAAAATATTCCCGATTGTTAAGTTGTGCCTCATTAGTACGGAATCTGTTGTATTACTTATTTAGTTATTAGTTGTTAAATGGTTAATGTGATTTTTAGCCTCCAACAACTAATAACTACCAATGAACAAAATATCATTCAAAATTCAGACATATTTAAAGGAATAAAAAGTGGATTTAGCACAAGGGGTTCAATTTGTTTCATTCATTATTTTAGCCGTAATGATGATTGGGGCAGCTTTGGGAGTAGTTTTATTTTCTAATATTGTCTACTCAGCTTTTCTTTTGGGTGGAGTATTTCTGAGCATTTCTGGTTTATACCTTTTGTTAAATGCTGATTTTGTGGCTACTGCTCAAGTTTTGATTTATGTTGGAGCTGTTAATGTCTTGATTTTATTTGCGATTATGCTTGTAAATAAAAGAGAAGATTTTAAAGTTTTGCCTAATGCTTGGTTGAGAAAGGCAGCTACAGGTTTAGTTTGTATTGGCTTGTTTGCTTTATTGAGTACAATGGTATTATCTACTTCTTGGTCAATTCCTGTTAGTGGAACTGTTGCTGAAGAAAGTTCAATTGTGTTAATTGGCAAGCACTTTTTTACTGATTTTTTACTTCCTTTTGAACTTGCTTCTGTATTTTTGTTAATGGCAATGGTGGGTGCTATTATTTTGGCTCGTCGAGATATTTTGCCTGATGAAGTACCGACTGATATGCCTCAAACACCTGTTTTAAGTTTGCCAGAACGTCCTCGTGAATTAGTTTCAAGTTCTAGCGAAAGTTCTGCTCAAAAAGGTTAAAATTAATTACCTTTGCCAAATTAATTTAACATTTCTAAGTAGGGAAGACTGGGAACGAAAAATCTACTTGTATGCTTGATAGGTAAAGCTAAAAAAAATAATTTAGCCTACCTACTTCACTTGAGAATCAAATGTACAATTAATTTTGCTTGACTACTTAATTCAGTAATTTAAAAGGTTTAATAAGTTTATGCAATTGCAACTAGAATATTTTCTGTTATTGGCAGCAGCACTTTTTTGTATAGGAATTTATGGTTTAGTTACCAGTCGTAATGCAGTTAGGGTGCTGATGTCTATTGAGTTACTTCTCAATGCTGTAAATTTGAATTTGATGGGTTTTTCTAATTTCCTAGATGCTCAAAATATTAAAGGTCAGGTTTTTACTGTCTTTGTAATTACGGTTGCTGCTGCTGAAGCTGCTGTGGGTTTAGCTATAATTTTAGCAATTTATCGTAACCGCGACACTGTTGATATGGAAGAATTTAACTTATTAAAGTGGTAATCTTAATGTAAGCATTCAGCTATTAGCATTCAGCATTCAGCTTTTGGAGGTATAACTTACTTGGGTTAGCTTATCGCCTTTTTATTCATAACTTTTCATTTTTCTTGGATATTAATTCTTCCTTACTGTGATAATAAGTTAATAACTGATAGTTCATAGCTCATAGCTGATAGTTGAATGTTTTGTTTGATTTCTTTTAACATATCCCGGTTGCTCTTTTAGAACATATTTATTGTCCTAATAAATTTTTTTTACATACTATGTAAAGAAATATAATTTTATTTACTGAAAAATATTAAGCTTCATTACTAAATTGCAACATAGAGAGAATCTCCATGCTATCCTTCCTTATCAGAGATAAGCTCAAATAATTTAGGGGAGGAGAAAACTTTGAATTCAGAAACTAAACAATATCCATCTTGTTCTTTACATCAAGATGTTAGTGAATATGTGGCTGATTTACAATTTCACATGACTTTACACGCTCGTAATTTAGTTCCTTCTCTGAATCAAGCAAAAGATGGTCGTGAGCAAATGTTGCAGCAAACTCAAGCTCATTTTGAAAAGTTGATTTCCAGACAAACTCTTTAATTATTTTTATATTTATTTTTATTCAAAAACCTAGTTTCTACTAACAAAGGAAATTAGGTTTTTTAGTTGTTTTGAAAACTTCAAGGACCCCACATTGTATAGAACCTCTAAGCGTATCTTTTAGGTTAACTTTCCTTTCTATGACATTTCTATGACATTCGCGATAGTGAAGCGGAACGGGGTCCTATTGCGCTGAAAATTATACTATCTTTAGTTGAATAAAAAGTCATACGTACAGGCGAAGTAGCCCAGTTAATCTTTATGATATCAGAAAAATTGTGAGGAAACAACCGAAAATCCTTTGAGGCGCGGATTTTTTCAGGAGCTTCATAAAATGAAAATATTTCTGGCATTGTTCCTGAGAAAATTCCTGAATATTTCATTACCTCTTAGCCAAGAAAATAAGTTGAAGAAAAAATCATGCATATATACGAGTAACCCCAGTTAAATATTTATGATATCAGAAAAATTGTGAGGAGACAACCGAAAATCCTTTGGCGCGCCGAAATTTTTAGGAGCTTGATAAAATGAAAATGTTGGTGATTTTTCATTGAGGAGGTTATAGATAGAAAGATTTGATGAGGAAAAAACAAATATGAGAGCTTTATGAGATGAAAATATTTTTGCACTGCCTAATCACTACTCCCGACTCATAACTCAAAAATTTTTACGCGGGCAAAGATACTAAATGGCTTCTATATGGCTTTAATTCTATATCTATCTTTTTCTCTGTTTTTGAAGGAGGGTAAATACCAAACCTAACTTCTGGCTGAACTAAAGTCGTATCTTTGTACTGATAAACTAATTTAAAATCACTCATAAAGTAATTCAGAGGGTAACATCGAATTTGCTCCTTTAACTTGACACTTGTCAGAGTCTTTTTCAAGAAAGCGTTATACACTCAAAGCATAACTATTAATTATATCGCAGTTACGGTACTCCTGTGTTAGATAAAAAACCCAAATCCACGGAAAATTTAAAATTCTTCTTAAAGCTTAAAGGAAGGAAATTCAATTCCAAAGAATAATCTTAAACCTCAACAAAAATTAAGTTGATAAATATTGCCAGAAAAATGATATGGTGACTAAGAAATAAGGTTTGAAACCTAGGGTTTCAAGCGGAGGTACTGATAACTGATCGCTGATAACTGATAACTGAAATGCCATATTACATATCACCCAGATTTATAGATAAACTAGCAGTTCACATTACCAAAAACTTCTTAGACTTACCAAGAGTACGAGTACCTTTAATATTAGGAATACACGGACGAAAAGGAGAAGGAAAAACTTTTCAATGCCAATTAGTATTTGAAAAAATGGGAATTGAACCTGTCACAATATCTGGTGGAGAATTGGAAAGTAAAGATGCGGGAGATCCAGCACGTTTATTACGTTTACGTTATCGAGAAGCATCCGAAAAAATCAAAGTTCAAGGTCGAATGTGCGCCTTATTTATTAATGATTTAGATGCAGGTGCAGGTAGGTTTGATGCAGGTACTCAATATACAGTAAATACTCAATTAGTAAATGCTACTTTGATGAATATTGCTGATAATCCTACTAATGTACAATTGCCAGGAAGTTATGATGAAACTCCTCTACATCGAATCCCAATTATTGTGACTGGAAATGATTTTTCTACTCTTTATGCACCTTTAATTAGAGATGGTCGAATGGAGAAATTTTATTGGGAACCAAACCGAGAAGATAGAATTGGTATAGTAGGTGGGATATTTAAAACAGATCAACTTTCTGTTGGAGATATTGAGAGTTTAGTAGATGAATTTTCTGACCAAGCTATAGATTTTTTCAGTGCTTTACGCAGT
Organism: Dapis brunnea BLCC-M229; assembly: GCF_050015995.1. Taxonomy (NCBI): domain Bacteria; kingdom Bacillati; phylum Cyanobacteriota; class Cyanophyceae; order Oscillatoriales; family Microcoleaceae; genus Dapis; species Dapis brunnea. The sequence continues at coordinate 20,219 of NZ_JBNHEP010000107.1, forward strand.
CGGATATATGATGAACAGATTCGTGATTTTATTCATCAAGTAGGTATCGAAAAAATTTCCAGACGGCTAGTAAATTCGACAGAAAAAATTCCAGATTTTCCTCAACCTAATTTTAATTTATCTCATCTGAGAGAGTGTGGAAAAATTATGGTTCGAGAACAACAACGTATCCGAGAATTACGGTTAGTTGAAGAATATAATAAATCTCGATTGTTCGGTGTTTCTCAAACACAAAGGAAGGAACCGGAAAAATTTACCTTAAATACGCCAAATTCTAATTATTCATCTCCAGAAGTAACTACACCAAATCAGTTAAGAGAAAATCAGCTTAATCATAGTATTGAAAGTAGTAATCTCAGTTCGGAAGTGAGGAAAGAGATACAAAAAATTATCCAAGATGGCTTAAAAATTGGGATGGAATATGCAGATAAACGTAGATATAAAACTGGTTCATGGAACAGTTGCGGAAAAATAGAGAATGAGGGGGAAAAAGAAGTAATTAGTGCTGTAGAAAATTGTTTAGCTGAACATGAAAATGATTATGTTCGTTTGATTGGAATTGACGGGAATATTAAGCGACGGATGGTAGAGAAAATTATTCAAAGACCAAAGATTTAATCAAGCGATCGCTCTAAGATTCTAGAATATCTATAAAAATCAGAAATCTAGTCAATATAATTTGATAGGTTAGGTGAGAATAATTATGAGGTAAGGATTCAGCATTCAGCTAACAGCTATTAATTTCTGAGATAAATCAATTTTCTGCCACAAATTATATGGTTTAATAACTTATATTTCTGGTTGAAAATGTCATAGAAATTCAAATAAAGCTAGGAGCTGACTGCTAATAGCTGAATGTTTAGATGATGAGAAAATCTCATATAGCAATCTTATTTTATTTGTGTATAAAAATCTTACCACTTTTAGGGAATAGGGAAGAGGGAACAGGTAAGAGTTTCAGTTTTTTTATTTACTTTTTGATTACCCGCAACCTATTTAGGATTGCTATAGTTATTTTCATAACCTAAAAATACCTGATATTTGAGGAATATTTTCAGATTATTTTTGATATCCCAGAAATTTTATGAGGGATTTTCTCTTGATTTTCTCAAAGACAAGGTTAAATTATCCAAGCTATATTTTTTTGATTTATGGAAGATTACCAAGCAGCTTTTATAGAGCGGTATTATGATACAGAAATACTAGATAAATCTGGAAGAAAAATTGGAGCTATGCACTTTGGAGGTGTAACGGTTGAATGTTTATTAAAAGCAATGATTTTTGCTACTTTACCAAACAGTGCAACTAAAGAATGGAAAACAGATAACAATAATCCAGGGCATACTTTTACTAATCCAGGACATAGCTACACAGAAGCATTAAAACGGCATAATAAACTTAAATCTAGAATTGATAAATTTCCTCAAGTGCGAAAATGGCTGGATGAAATTGAAAATCCAATAGGTCAACATTTGGTAGTCCTGCATAGTAATGGTGAAGATGTATATTTTTTTTAATTTCTTCCCACACTCCCCACACTTTCCACACTTTCTCTACCATTACTATGCACCACCACCAACATTTTATAGATATACGTTATTCTGCCATTGAAGTTAATAATGAAAATTATAAAAGCCGGTTCAACACATATCAAAAGCTGATAATATGGCTACAAAAACAAGCTACTACAATTTAAGGAGTTTAAAATGCAAGAAAACTGGCAAGTATTACTAAAGCAGAATATCAAAAACCAATATATTCAAAACTCTCAAGAATGGGTTGATGTAAATATTTCCACATCAGGTTTGCTCAATTTAACTTTAGTTAGTAACAGCTTTTTTCGTGTATCTATCCCTCAGCGGAAAGAACAAATTTCTAACTTATTAAAATCTCAAGTACCTCATTGATCTCCTGGGTTTCTTTCCTTATATACACCTCAAGAAGCTGAATCATTAAATATTTTACCTCCACAAATTTCTGATACATTCTCATTAGTAACTTGGCAAGATTTAGCTATCTAAGCAGCAAACCCACAAAATCAACTTCAACTACTCCAACAAGAACCCAGTATACCCAGAACAGTAACATTTTATTCTTTTAAAGGAGGAGTAGGTAGAACTACTGCATTAACTCATGTAGCCTCAATTTTAGCAATGCGAGGTCGTAAAGTTGTAGCTGTAGATTTAGATTTAGAAGCACCTGGTTTAAGTACAGCATTTAACCTTAAGAAACAGCCAAAATATGGAATTGTTGATTATTTCTATGAACGTTCCTATTTACCAGAGGAAGTAAAACCTAGTATTTTAATTACAGACATATTTAGTGAAGTAAAAATACCTAAAGCCACAGGGAGAGTATTTGTTGTTCCTGCTGGATATCTTAGTCTTGATTATGTGTCTAAAGTTGACGATCTTCATGCCACAACTGTTATAGATGGAGATAAAAATCTTTGGTCTATTTTTAAGCAGGAAATTCAAGAACAATTAAAACCAGATATTCTCTTAATTGACTCCAGAACTGGGATTAATCAATGGGGTGCTTTATCATTAATTCAAGCTGCTGATGAAGCAATTATTTTTCTTTTTCCTAACGCACAAAATAAACAAGGAATAGAGCTACTACTAGAATCTCTTCAAAGTCTGAAAAATTTATCCATTAATTTTGTTTTTTCTCCTGTACCTGATGTGACAAAGACTGGTTTAGATAAAGTCAAAAAAATTTGGAACTTCTTGCTTGAAAGGATAAAAAATAGAACAGATGAAAACTATGATACTGATGAAGAGGATTCAAATACAAGTAACGAGCAACCAGAAAATGATGAATTATTAGTAGTTCCTTACCTTGTACCAATTGCCTTTTCTGATAGCTATCCCATACCAGAAATGCAAGATTATTATAGTAAAATTGCTAATCTAATTGATGAAAAAAATGATGAAATTCAACGCAGTAGTGTTTTAAATATTGTTGAACACAGATGGGAAATTATTGAAAGTCTAGAGTTTCCTGAAGTAAATGCCGCCGATCCGAAGCAAGATTTAAGCTTATTGTTTCAGCGCACTACTGATTTTGACAAATTTTTAGATGATACAACCTGCCTAATTCGAGGAAAAAAAGGAACAGGTAAAACTGCCCTATATTGGTTATTTTTAAAACATAAAGAACTGGCTCAAAAATTAGCTCACAGACGGTTAGATAATACTGTGTTTTTGTCAGGACATGGTAGATTTCAGGACAGTAGACCTACTCGTGATGAATTTCAAGTTATTCATCAAAATTTGCAGAAAAAAAATGGAACATGGGAAGCTTTTTGGAGAGCTTATTTACTATTTAGATGTTATCAGGAAGGATTACTGAAATTTCCTAGAAGTAAGAAAGGAGAAAAGTATAGTGAGTTGAAAAAAATAATTAATAATTTACCAAAAGATTGGCAGTCTGAATCAACTGAAGCTTTATTAGAATTATCTACTAACTCTCAACTAATACTTATAGTCAAAGATGCAGTAAATATTATTCTTAATCAAGAAGCAAAAGAAAAGTCTCAAAAACTATGGTTTCTTTACGATGATTTAGATGAAGATTTTTCGGAAGCAGGGGAATTAAGACAACAAGCATTAACAGGATTATTTCAATTAGTTCAGTCTTGTGATGCAAGGAGACTAACGAAAATTAGATTTAAAATTTTATTGAGAGAAGATATTTGGAATCGTTTAAGTTTTGATAATAAAAGTCATTTTACTGGAAGGGATATTATTTTACAGTGGAATCAAATAGACTTTTTACGTTTAGCGCTTCGTCAAGCAATACAATCTCAAGATTTCAAAAATCTAGTTGATCGAGTTTCTCCTGTTGCTGTCGAAAGTATAGATGTAGTGAATGAAGAAGAGCTTGATAAAGCATTAGAATTACTTTGGGGAAGTCGTCGTCGAGGAGGAAATAGAGCGAAAAAAGTATCTAGATGGGTTTATGAACGCTTAACAGACTCAAGTGGCACGACTTTTCCTCGAAGTTTAAGTCTATTACTTGAAGGAGCAAAAGAACAAGAATTAACTTACAGAGGAAAATCATTAACTCAAATCCGCACAGATCGTCTACTGCAAGGAAAATCTCTAGAATCTGGATTAAGAAAAGCATCAAAAAAGCGATGTGAAGAAATTAAAGAGGAATATCCCTATCTAATTAATTTTTTTGATTCTCTTAAGGGAAAATCAGCTTTTTTAATAAAAGAAGAATTACAAGAAATATGGCAGAATTTACCAGAGAAAGTTCTAGACAATTTTGAAGAGTTTGTTTCTTTTCTGGGGGAAATAGGAATTATTGAATTTCGAGAGAAAGAAAAACGCTATAAATTTGTAGATATATATGTTTATGGTTTTGAAATGATTCGTCAAGGTGGAGTATAGAAATTTATATCTGCCAAATTTGCCTAAGTCTTATTACTGGATTATCTCAATCTGTGCTGAGAAAAGGAAAAAGGAAAATTTCTAGAATCTGGATTAAGAAAAGCGATGTGAAGAAATTAAAGAGGAATATCTCGATCTAATTAATTTATTTGATTCCCTTAAGAGAAAATCAGCTTTTTTAATCAAAGAAGAATTACAAGAAATATGGCAGAATTCAGCAGCGAACGTTGTAGGAAATTTTGAAGATTTTGTTTTTTTGATGAGGGAAATAGGAATTATTGAATTTCTGGAAAAAGAAGAACGCTATAAATTTGCAGATATATATGTTTATGGTTTGGAAATTAATCGTCAAGGGGCAGTATAGAAATTTATATCTGCCAAATTTGCGTAAGTCTTATTAGTGAATAATCTGAATTTGTGCGGAGAAAAGCAAAAAGGAAAATCTCTAGAATCTGGATTAAGAAAAGCGATGTGAAGAAATTAAAGAGGAATATTCGAATCTAATTAATTTTTTTGATTCCCTTAAGGAAAAATCAGCTTTTTTAATCAAAGAAGAATTACAAGAAATATGGCAGAATTTACCAGAGAAAGTTCTTGAAAATTTTGAAGAGTTTGTTTCTTTGATGAGGGAAATAGGAATTATTGAATTTCTGGAAAAAGAAGAACGCTATAAATTTGCAGATATATATGTTTATGGTTTGGAAATTAATCGTCAAGGGGCAGTATAGAAATTTATATCTGCCAAATTTGCGTAAGTCTTATTAGTGAATAATCTGAATTTGTGCGGAGAAAAGCAAAAAGAAAAATCTCTAGAATCTGGATTAAGAAAAGCATCAAAAAAGCGATGTGAAGAAATTAAAGAGGAATATCCCAATCTAATTAATTTTTCTGATTCCCTTAAGGGAAAATCAGCTTTGTTAAGAAAAGAAGAATTACAAGAAATATGGCATAATTTACCAGAGAAAGTTCTTGAAAATTTTGAAGAGTTTGTTTCTTTTTTAGGAGAAATAGGAATTATTGAATTTCGGGAAAAAGAAGAACGTTATAAATTTGCAGATATATATGTTTATGGTTTTGAAATGATTCGCTAAGGTGCAGTATAAATAATTAATAATTAATAATTACTGGAGAGTGCAAAGTTCTTCTAAATAATGATTAATTTTCAAGACTGAGAGTATTTTGCTGATAGTTAGCAAATTTATTACCTCTGCCAAAAGCTTCTGTACTTTCCGATAAAACTTGCACTATTAAACAAGGATATTTTTTATGATTTGGCAAAGCTTTATCTCTGCCGTCGCAAGTTACCATAACATCAGGATAGTAGAATGTATTAGTAGTTTCTACATGAGCTTTCATATCTGACATATAGACGCGACAACCACTCCCTCGCAAATAATTTTTTAATGCTGAAGCTAGATTGAGAGAAATAGTGACATGAGCATAACTAGCACCTGCCATTGCGTATACTTTTCCATTCATATTTTATCTGTTCAGCAATTTTAGCGATAAATTATTCGATATATGATTCGAGATAAATGGAATAATTAAACTTAGTATTGGGATTTGGAGAGCTACCCAATACAATAGGATACGACTTTAGAGGTTTAAGATTAGAGAAAATTGTTAATCTAAATTTGGATTTCTCGACAAGAATTGATATACCTTCTCGGTTTGGCTCCTTTTTCAAGAGTTGTTTTAAGGATTTTTCGTAATTTAAAAAGTTTTCACCTTTGCTCGAAGGATGAAAAGATTTCTCAGACTGACAGAAGGGAAAACACGCCACTGATAACACTTCTTTTAGTGGCATTAGGAAGCCAAACTTAGTGAGTAGAAAATAAAATGTCACCCCTCCTGCTAAAAAAACAAAGAGTAATTGTAATCTTTTATTTTTAGGTGCTTTGAACTTCATAATTATTTATATGCAAAAATTATATATTTAGTATTTTTGAAATCCTCTAAAAGGAAACTCATTACAAATATCCCACCGCTTACCATTATGAATTAATAAAGTTAACTGAGAAACTGTAAATTCAAAGTGAAGCGATCGCTCTCGAAATTCTATCCAAGCTGTTCTAAAATTATGTTTAGTTAAGTCTCGAAAGGCTACAGTAACATGAGGAGAAAAAGGACGAATTTTAGAAGGGGGATGCACAATTCCTAAAGTAGTTTCTGTAAACCCAATTAAGTCTTTTTGTATTTTTAAAAGTTCTGGAGTTTTGACAACATTAACATAGATAACACGAGGTGGAAAAGCAGCAAAGCCAGACAAAGTAATAGGAAAAGCAGAGCAATTTTGAACAAAAGTCTCTAAAGACTCCTGCAAAAGAGCTAAATTTTCAGTCGGCCATTTAAAAGGAGGTTGTAAAGTAATATGAGGCACAGACCTTAAAGCATGACTGCTATTATATTCTCTAGCAAAATATTCTTTAATTTCCGTAACTTGGTTTTGAATATTTTCAGGTGGCACAAGAGCCACAAATAATAAACGTTTTGATTGACCCATAAAATTAAAATTCAAAAAAGAAAATGCCTTGGTTTGCCAAAATAGAAAAAGGTATAGTCGAAAAATCTATATTTGACCAATATGTACCAGACCATATAGCTTATGTCCAAGAATTAAATGCTAAAGGACATAAAGCTAAAAGTGGTTACTGGGGAAAACTGGGAGGCGGAATGTTACTATTTGAGGCTGCATCTATGGCAGAAGCAGAAGAAATAGTCGCCGAAGACCCCCTCATCAAAAATAATTGTGTCACTTATGAAATTTATCAGTGGTGCATAGTTGCAGAATAAAAATTTGTGTTATAGTAATAAGTGATTCGGACCAGCGCGACTACAACGCCTAAACCTTGTCAGGACCGGAAGGTAGCAGCAACACGGGATGCTTGTGGTAGGCGTTGACTCCGGGTCACCCAATTTAAAGGAGCCAGGATATATTTTTTATGGATAATTTCGGAGGAATTATTCAAAGGGCGGTTTATCTAGGAGTGGGATTAGCCTCTTATGCAGGTGAGAAAGCTAACCAGAAATTGGCAGAACTCAGGGCAGAAACCCAAAAACTGGCAGATGAAATGGTTAAGCGTGGTGAAATGACTACAGAAGAAGGTCGTAGATTTGTGGAAGACATGATGAGTAAAGCCATGCAGCAAGCACCTGTAGATTCATCTCCAGAAACAAGAGCTAATGAACCACGTCGTATAGAGATTCTTTCCGAGGATGACAATTCATCAGATTCAAATTCTACAGAAGTAGATGAAATGCGCCAAGAAGTACATAAGTTACAAGAAGAATTACGTCGGCTACAAAAAGACTAAATCTATACCCAAAAATCATGGCAAGACTTAAGGAATCTAAGTAGTAATAGTTTTGAAGGAAAGCACAGACAGATAGTAATGGAAGATTGGTCAAAAAACTTTTTTGAAGTAATGGAAACTGCCGTGTTGGAGGTAGAAAATTTTTTCAATGAAATGGCAGAAGAAATTTCAGAAGTTTTTGATGAGTGGGGAAAGCTCTCTGAGGAAATTACTGAAGAAATACAGATTAATATTATTGCCGAAATAGATGAGTATCTAAATGATTTAATTGACCCAATAATTGAAGTCTACTTAGACTTTGATGTTGAGACACAGGAAGAAGATATAGACTACTATTTTGTCGATCATGTAGAACCTACAGTAGAAAAACATCCAGCGTGTAGAGGATGTACTCATTATCATGGTCAAGTTTATGGAGGAAATCTATTAGTTTGTGGAATGCACCCTTATGGTGTAGAAGATGAAAGTTGTCCAGACTGGGAATCATACTAATAGTAGCTTTAACTAAACCAAAAATAAGACAGCTCTCTTCAGTTATCAGTTATCATTACCGACCACTCAAAGTTGATTTTTTTCATCCCCTTAAAAATAAAGGCTATTCACCTTATTTTTTGGTCAGAAATACTTCAAGCTATTAGAGTTAAAACTTCATTATTAATTTGATTATAAGTATTGAACTAGATTTTTTGGGGTTGCACATTAAAGAATGATAATAGACATCTCCAGAAAAGAGGGAACAGGGAACACTTAACTGGGAACAGGGAATAGGGAGAAATAATTAATAATTTATCCATAAGAATTGATTTTATTTTTTATTGTTGGAGATGTCTAATAGATTTTAAACTGTACATATATTAAGGAAAGAATTATCCAAAAATATCAAATGTTCGGATTTCATCATTCCTGATTGTGCAACGCCGATTTTTTTGAGTATTAGAGTCACCTTCTTCAGTTATCAGTTATAGCGCTGCTAACATTTCCGGTAAATTTCGTAGTAGTCATAACCCTGGATAACTTCTAAATTCTAAATTCTAAATTCTTATAGGATAGTCAAATTATGAGTGAAGTAAATTCAGGAACCCTTTACATAGTTGGTACACCAATAGGCAATCTAGAAGATACAACATTTAGAGCAGTTCAAACATTACAAAAAGTAGACTTAATAGCAGCAGAAGATACCCGTCACACAGGCAAACTATTACAACATTTTCAAATCCAAACTCCACAATTAAGTTACCATCAACATAACGAACAAAGTCGCATACCGGAATTAATAGAAAAACTAAGTCAAGGAAAAACAATAGCTCTAGTAACCGATGCTGGAATGCCAGGAATATCTGATCCTGGATATGAATTAGTCAAAGCTTGTGTCGAAGCAAATATTTCTGTAGTACCAATACCAGGAGTTACTGCTAGTATTACAGCATTAAGCGCCTCCGGACTGCCAACCAATAAATTTATTTTTATCGGTTTTTTACCTACCAAAATTAAACTACGGGAAGAACAGCTAGAAAAATTATCTAACTCATTAGAAACTATAGTTTTATATGAGTCTCCTTATAGACTATTACAAACTCTAGAAGATTTAGCCAAAATATTAGGTAGAGATAGAAAAATAGTTTTGGCAAGGGAACTAACAAAACTCCATGAAGAATTTTGGCGTGGTACTGTTGGACAAGCAATTATTTACTATCAAAATAATCAACCAAAAGGAGAATTTACTATTGTCATTGCAGGTGCTGAACCAGAACTACCTGTGTTATCAGAAGATACTATTAAACAGGAATTACAAGAACTTTTTGCCCAAGGAATTTCGCGCTCCCAAGCTAGTCGCCAACTCGCCCAAAAAATTAACCTATCTCGTCGCAAAATTTATCAAATAGCTTTAAAAATATAATATATATAGTTAAGCAGGTACACAAAATTAATTACACATCCATACAAGCTGAATTCTTTGTCTTCTAAAGATTGCAGAGAATTAGAATAGGTAAATAATTTTGTTTAGGTACTTATCAGGATTTAGCTTTATGAGGGAGTAGTTGAAGAGCAATGTTTTTAATGATTATAGTTTAATGATTCTAGGAAAATAGAGAAGATATCTTATGCTTAATTTCCCTCATCTCTACTATCTACTCTCAAGAAAATGTAGCAATACTTTTGAGATTTATTATAAGATTTTTGAAGCGATCGCTCACTATTTCCACTAGCACTTGACTGAGATAAAATTCGCGCCGATCGGGAAATAATATTAGTTATTAATTGCCAATTGACCCAAACATTTCAATACTTTTAAAATCTCATAAAGCTCATTTCCTGGATTTAAAATCTAGAACAATCTAGACAAAGTATATTGTGGTGTTTCTTGCTGAATTAATTTGATAAAAATGAAGCTATTACCATTCGTAATCATGCCGTATACTGGTTTTTCTGGGTTAGGGTTTGCCAACATATATGCTAATAGTTGAGGTTTACCAACTTCTAAGGAAAATGTAGCTTTTTTAGACTCAATTACTAAGATCCAGAATTGATTAAATATAGTTAATACATCAATCTCTCCTCGAACCATAATTTCTTAATCTTGGTCTGAAATTTCTGTAGATTTTTCTGATTTGATATGAAAAGGCGGTAAATAAAATCCGGCTAAATCTAATAGAGGAGATAAGACAACCATTTTGACAGTATTTTCTAAGAGTGGGGGATATTTTTCTAAGTTAGAAAAACTAGCTTGAACTCGGTCGAGACGTTGTTTTTCTGAGTGTGTTATTTCTGGTAAATTATCTTGCCACTAAATTATCTTGCCACTCCCGGAAAAATTTTTCATCCTTTACTAACTGGAGGTTAAAGTTTGTCTCTAATTAGTATAATGTAATATTTCTTGCTAGTATAGTTTGAAGCATAATTTTTTCCTTAGTAATTTGATTTTATTATACGTCTAACATCTCTAGATTGAGAGGAAAAAAATAACATTTATAAAGTTACTTAGGTTTTGAGCAAATATTACTGCTTGATTTATTTTGATAAAATAAAGCAATGGCTAATTATAGCAATATGAAATGATTTGTGAAAAAATCGTAGGGGTTTGGAGGCAAAACAGAGTTAGATAAAATATTACAACCTATGGGCGGATTGCTATAGATAAAATTTCCAGAGCAATATATCTATAATACTCTAAAAATTACTGATATAAAATCTGGCGATTGCTCTATTTTTTGATTTAAAATCTGCCCTTAAGATTGAGGTCTTATTTAAAGGATAAGACAAAAATCAAAAAGTTTAGAGGGTATGGTAGAAAAGAACTTTTTGATAAGTGGATTGAACATGATTTATAGTTGAATAGATATAGTGGGTAAATTTAGCAATAAATACTATGGATACTCAGTCAAAATTAGACACTGCCAGAAACCTACTCCAACAACTAGGAAATTATCTTTCTAATTTAGTTAATGCTGCACCGAAGGAATAGGAATATATTTTTTAGATTTGCTTGGATTAAAATCCGTACAATACCGAGCAAATTTAGTAGTTATTCAACCATTGGAATGAAAAATATTGTTGTAGCGATCGATTACTATTTCCAACAATAGATAATCAAATACTTAGAAACTTTTCTACACAGCAATACTAGAAATATTTTCCAGATGTAAAGCTCCCATAAATAGCGATCTTTCCCTCATCAAATCTTTCCACTTATGGCTACTTAATAGAAAAGTAGAAACATTATCATTTTTTTAAGCATGCCAAAAAATCCGCGGCTCAAAAATTTAGTACCAAAGGCTCACTATGACAAAAAAATCACTCTTATAATTCTTCCAAGTACCTATTCTACAACTCCTATTTATCCTGACTCCTGACTCCTACCCTCATCCATAAGACTTTTTCAGCAAACTCTAACTATAGAATAAATAGCTTCTGCTTTGGAATTAGAAATGGAAAAGGTCAGGCAAGTTGTTCAAGGAAAAAATCATTAATCCTATACTGACTACGACAAAGAGCAAAAAGACTTTTTCAGCACACGCTAATAATAACTTGCTAAATAAATATAGAATCCTAATTTATCGTCATTTTCAGTGGGACTAAATTTGGAAAAAAGTGCTAAAAAATTACGAATTTAACTCTCAAAACTTTTAATTTTTCCTCACAAGACTAAAAAAATACAGAAAAATTAACGCCTGTAAATATATCAAAAATAAGGTAAGATTTAGCTAAACAAAAAAAGCTGATAGCTGATAGCTAATTCCCATAAAAAACTGTGAACTCTATAGACTATTTCCTAAAACGCTTTGAACATTTCGGCGTTGAGCTTGGTCTCGAACGCATCTACCAACTTCTAGATAATCTAGGCAACCCTCATCTCCAAGTACCCATAATTCATGTTGCCGGAACAAATGGCAAAGGTTCGGTCTGTGCTTACCTATCCTCTATCCTCAAAGCAGCAGGATATAAAGTCGGACGTTACACTTCACCTCACCTAGTTGACTGGACAGAACGTATTTGCCTCAACGAAGAAAAAATTTCCTCCAGTATATTAGAACAATTATTGTCAGAAGTAGAAGCAGCCATTCAACCAGAACAAGCTTCACCCACTCAGTTTGAAGTTATTACTGCTGCTGCTTGGTTATATTTTGCCCAACAAGAAGTAGACGTAGCAGTTGTAGAAGTAGGTTTAGGAGGTAGACTAGATGCAACGAATGTTTGTCACCAACCAATGGTAACTGTCATTACCTCTATTAGTTGGGAACATTGGCAAAGATTGGGTCCTACTTTGAGTCATATTGCTGGTGAAAAGGCAGGTATTCTTAAACCAGGATGTCCTGCCATAGTTGGAGTTTTACCCCCAGAAGCAAAAACAGTAGTAGAAAACCGTATTACCGATCTAGAATGTCCTGCTGTTTGGGTCGAACCTGCTGAATTATTAGAAGGGGAGCAGGAAAACAACTCATTGCCAGTAGCTACTTATCAAGGTATTGAATATACATTGCCATTATTTGGAGATGTGCAGTTGATAAATTCAGCGATCGCCATTGCCACAGTTCAAGTGCTAGAAACACAAGGTTGGGAGGTCTCGACCGCAGCAATTAAACAAGGAATAGCTAAAACTAAATGGCCTGGACGTTTGCAATGGACTACATGGCAAAATCGCAAATTATTAATTGATGGTGCCCATAATGCTGATGCTGCCCAAGTATTGGGGCGGTATGTCAGGACACTTGATTATCCATCTATAAGTTGGGTTATGGGTATGCTCTCTACTAAAGAACATTCAGAAATTTTTCGGGCACTGATTAGACCAGGCGATCGCCTCTACCTAGTTCCTGTGCCAGGCCATAGTTCGGCTGACTTGCAGCAACTTAGCACTATGGCTCAGGATATTTGCACAGGACTAGCACTTTGTCAAGTTTACTCCCATCTAACAGCAGCTCTAGAAAAGGCTATTACTGACAGTGAAAATTTAATTGTTTTATGTGGTTCCCTATATTTATTGGGTCATTTTCTAACAATTAGCAGCAACTAAAGACTTAACTACTGAGAGTTGTATTGTTGTATTTTCTGAATCTAGATATTTAGTATTTTCTGAATCTAGATATTTATTAAAAATCGCTTGAATTTTTTCTGGGTTGATTGGTTTGTTTATAAACTCAGAACATCCCACAAACTGAGCACGAATTCGGTCAATCATACCTTCTCTCCCAGTTAAAATTACTATAGGAGTATTTTTAAGATCGGGTATTTTACGAATTTGGCTACAGACTTCATAACCATTAGTAATAGGCATATCTATATCCAAAAATATTAAATCTGGCTTAACTTTTACTACAGTAGGTAAAGCCAACGTAGACTTTTCAATCCCAATAAATTTATAGCCATTTTTGGTAATCATTTTACCAATTACTTGATTAATTATCGGGCAATCATCAATACAAGCTATTAATTTGGTTTGACCTACAGAGATGGAATTTTTGGCAGTTTCTAGTGATGGTGAATTTGTTTTTTTAATCTCTTTTACTTGATTTTCTAAAGCATCAATTTTCACTACAGCTAATGCAGGTAGATCGGGCAAAGTCGCAAGTTGAATTATTCCTTGAGTGACATAATGGATTAATTTTTTAGTCAGACTTAATAAATCCTGCTTTAAGTAAAAAGCCAAATCTCGCAATGTCAGTTGTTTACTTATTAATGCCTGAAATTTTTGGTAGATCGGAGTAGATGTGTGTTGTTTTAGAGTTTCAGGTTTGTTCAATACAGGTGCTAAATTGGGAGAATAGTTGTGTAAATTTGCCTCACACCAACCTTGCCATATTGGCTTAACCTTTTCAAAAGCTTCATAGATACTCAAACGAAAGATAGGTTGCATCATTTCGGCTTGTAGATTACAACTTATAGAAGTAACCTGTAAAGTATCTAAATTATCCTGCTGAATTAAATCAAACAATACTTCTACCAGGGTATTGTTAATTATAGAAATAGCTTGTGAGAGTAATATTTTTTCTTGTTTCAGTAAAATATTAACTATGTAATATTGCCAGCTTTCACAAACATCATGGGTGTAGAAACTTAGAGTTTCCAGAGAAATAGAAGGGCAAAATTGAGTGAAAATTCTGCGCCATCTTCGCCAAGCGCTATTACCACCTGTTGCCCAAGTTAGACATCCCCGATGAAAATATAATTGCCACTGTTGTTCTTCTGTATTCTGAAGTTCTAACTTACCACTAAATTGTTTAGGTATCAGACGGATTAAATGTTTAAAAAATCTCGCTGTAGTTTGTTTTGTTTTAGTAATCATTTTTAATGCTCCATCAATGCAGTCCTGATTGGCGATATTCTTAAGATTATACTTCTAAAAAAATTAACATCCGTCATTTTACTGAATCTTAATTAAAATTTCATCAAATTGATTAATAAGTAGTCGTACAAAATAAATTTCCTAGTTGAAAAAAGCAACAGACAACAGGTAATAGGCAGGATTAGGCAAGGACGATCTGTAATTAATTTTGCTTAGATACTTACAACTGTTTTGATGAAATTCCTAAATATTTTCAAGAGAAAATTACGATTAGAGAATTGGTTTAGTCTATAAGGGAAAGGGATAATTTAGCTAAACTAACTACTGAATAAGAATATTTCATCTCATTCAAGACTCTAGTTTGATGATTCTAGAAGTATCTATTCAAGTTATCGACTCAATCTAATTTTACTTAAAAACTTTATAGATATCGTCAGTTATTGTACGGAGATTTAATCCAATTATTGATATGCTACTCAGGAAATTTAGGATAAAAATTAATAGTTGACGAGAAGATAATCGTTTTTGATGATGGTTTTCCTCAGAATAGAAACTTGAGCAGTTGCTAATCTTTTCTCCTGTGCAGAACCAGGGTAAGCTCATCTAAAAGAGGGTTGACAGAAAACATTTATAAAAGTAATGATGTAATTGTTGTTCATGGCAACTTGCTTCATTTTTGGAGTAAGACTGGATTTAAATATTTTCTCTTGATGAAGAACATGAACTGCCAATCGTCTCAGAAGAGCCAAGTTGTGTAGAGTATGCTCTGACCGAATAGGACATTGATATTCATAAAAAGTTACATCAAGTGTTCAATGAAGATTGTTTTCATTGACAATTTCTTATGAATTTTAAGATTTATTTGACCTTTAAGTTTTTTTTTCATTTTTGCTTTAGTCTTAGCTTAGTAGGACTTACTGCTAGCAAAACATTATCAGATCCCAAACAAGGAATTACTCATCAAACAATTCGACTAGGTTCTATCCTCGCTTTAGAAGGACAAGAAGAGATTTTAGGGAATAGGATGAAATCTGGTTTAAAAGCTGCACTTGATGACCAATTAGTACAGGCAAAAAAAATTAAGTTAATCTTTGAAAATGATTATTATGAGCCTTCAGTTGCTCGTCAAAAGACACAACAGTTGATTAAATCTGGCATTTTTTTGATGATTGGAAATGTCGGTACACCGACCGCAAAACAAACATTGCCAATTTTAAAGAAAAATAATATTCCTGCCATTGGTTTTTATACTGGTTCTGAACTTTTGCGATCGCAATCTGAACTAATCATTAATTATCGTGCGAGTTATGCACAGGAAATAGAAACTGTGGTTAAAATGGCTTTAAATTTTGGCGTAAAACCCTCTGAAATCTGTGCTTATGTTCAAGATGACAGCTATGGAATGTCGGGATTAAAAGGAGTCAGACACGCTTTAGTAAAAGCAAAGGTTGAAGAGAATATCTTACGTCCCTATGACCAAGTTTTAGAGTATAAAGAAAAGGGAAATAAAGACAATCCTTTCCTTAGCCCCGTAGGATTTTATCCCCGTAATACTCCCTATGTAAAAGAAGGTTATAATTCATTAAAAAAGTGGGAAAAAAGCACAGGAATAAACTGTAGATTAGTCGTCACAGCAGGAACTTCTACTAATATCGCACGATTTATTAAGTTAGCTCAAGAGAAAAGAGAGGATTGGGTCATTTCGTCCCTGTCATTTGCTCATGCAGAGGAATTACAGTTTGACTTAGAAGAATACGGTGTCAAAGAGAAAGTGATTATCACAGAAGTTGTTCCCTCATTAGACTCCAATCTACCTATTGTTCAAGAAGCAAAATCCAAGCTAAAAAACGAGTTTGATCGTGTATCTTTAGAAGGATATATTGTAGGAAAAATGACTTTAAAAATTCTCAGAGCAATACCAGGAAAAATTAATCGTGAGAGCTTTTTAAAACAGGTTGCTATTTCCAAATTCGATTTAGGTGGTATTGCAATTGATTTAACTCAAGGCAGAACTCAGTCCTCTGACCTTGTTTCAATAACTGTTCTTACCCCTCAAGGATTTAAACATTTAAAGCCAGATAAACTAAGGGATATATTTCAATAATTATTGATTATTATTGGTTTTTTTATCGGAAAAATAACTAATGGATAAAAGAGAAAAAAATTTACTAGAAGAAATGAGTAATCCTGAGTCTCTCAATTCTGAAAAATCTAAAAGCAGTCCTGAAAAGGCTAGATTAAAAGAACCTAAACTATTGAACCCCATTTCTATTGTAGACGCCAAAATTTATAATTTTGTTGAATGGCTGCAAGATTTATCTTTCTTTAAGTTAACAGTTATGTTAAGTGAGGGCGCACTGTTGTTGGCCGTGGTATCTTATGTGATAACCATACCTGCTCGAAACGAACAGAAGATACAAGAAGCTCGAAATGTTCTGCGTGAAGAATCTGGCCATGAATATAGTGATGGACGGATTGCTGCCCTGAAAGTTTTAAATAATAAAAGTTGCCAAGGTAATCCAGGACTAGAAGCAGCTGGAGCAAACATGGCTAATCTTACCCTGAATCCTTGCCAATCTTTATCTTTCAGTAAGAGTTCACTGAAGGTTAATAAACGTTCAATGGATCTATCCTATTCAAATTTAACAGGAGCCAATCTCTCAGGTGCGAATCTTGTCGGAATTAATTTACGAGGGAGTAATCTCCAGGGTGCAAATTTGGCCAAGGCTAATTTAAAAGGTGCGGATCTAACGGCTGTCCAATTACAAGGTGCGAATTTAACACAAGCCAACTTAAAGAAAGCCATACTCCAAGATAGTAATCTAGATGATAGTAATTTATATGGAGCTAACTTACAATCAGCCGATTTCTCTGAAGCTAGTCTAGTCAAGATTAGAGCCTTATGGGCTAATTCCCGTAATGCTATTTTCCATCGAGCCAAATTACAATCAGCGAATTTTAATCGAGCAGATTTAAGGGGGGCTGATTTTTATAAAGCTAATCTAGAGAATGCCACCTTGCGTTTTGCCGATTTAAGTAGCACGACTAAAGCCACAGGAGCGCAATTAAAGCCCACTAATCTGCGAGAAACCGAATTAAAAGGGGCCGATCTGTGGGGAGCAAAAATGTGGTCAACATTTCAAATTAAACGGTCTAAAAATTGGCAGGAAACTACTAAGATGCCTAATTGGGAACAGCAGATCGAACAAGAACGATTACCTCGTTTACGGATAGCTTTGCTCAAACCAGAAACTGGTCAAAGTCTTTCCGATGCCTATGAATTGGGGATGCGTCGTGCTGCTAACCGTCGTGTGGAAATTTGGGGGATTTCTCATTCCAGTGGTGTGGAGAACGAAGCCCAAATAATTAACCAGTTGATCGAGGATGGTATGGATGGGATTATCTTAACACCTGAAGATCCTGTTAAGTCACTTGATGCACTTAAACTAGCTAGCGATGCTGGAGTGGCTATTATCACTTTAGATTTCTGCTTCGATCCTATAAAAGCACAAGATTTAGCCATTGCTTGCTTTAATACAAATAGTTTCCAAATGGGCTATGATTCAGGGCAATACATAGCACAATGGACTCAAAAGAATTTACTGAGCAATTCCTCCTCACGACAATCGGTTCAAATTGCCTTGGTTGATGGTGCTGTCTACGATCGCTACTACCCCTATCTTCAAGGAGTATCAAAAGCGATAAACGAATCGGGTATCTTGTTTAAAATTGTTGACTCCGCTAGCGTTACTTCTCATAGTGATATTTTAAAAATCAAAAAACTACTTAAAAATAATCCTAATGTTCAGATACTTTGGGGAGGGTCAAATCTAGCAACGGAAACTGCACTTACAGCAGTGACAGAATCTGGTTTGAATAATAAAGTTAAGGTTTTTGGGGTTTTAGACCTGTCGAAAGAGAAAGCAGAAATGTTACTAGATCCCAATAGTCCTTTAGAGTTGATTATCGATCAGTCCGGTCTTCAGATTGGTTATGATGCTGTTAAAAAAACAATTTCTGTCTTGAGAAAAAAAAGTTCAGGAGCAGATTATATTGAATACCCCGTTAAGCATCGTCTATTAACTAAAGATGGCCCAGACACTGTAAGTGATTTTCTCAACGAATATGGCTGGTTCTAAGGTAAATTCCACACTTCAAAGTGTAATAGACCTCTCCTTGACATCCTCCCAACGTTGCGCTTATAAGGGCATCGCGGGATTCCCAAACCTCACGTTAGCGTTAGCGAAGCTCCTCTGTAAGAGGCAGCTCCTCCCTAGGAGGCTTTGGGTTTCTGCTTAAGACCGCACCTGCCTCCAAGGCAAACCTCTTTGCGGTCTTACGGTCGCTCCACAGACAAGACAGCGCCGCCAAAGGGGGTCTCCCCCATGAGCGACTGGCGCGCTCTATTGCTAGACCAGCAGCCATATTTTTTCACTATAGCACAAAAGTCGTAAATACCGCAACATTGATTGGTTTTCCCATGGGACGCTCCCCTGACCGAGAGCGCGGGTCTTCAACCAACGTTGAGATAAATCTCCCTTCGCGCACCAAATTTAGTATGACTCCTCTACAGTTGACATCCTCCCCGGCCTAAAGGCACGGGAATTCATACTGAGCCTAGCTCCTCGTCGGGTTGACGCTTCACAGGGTGCTGCTTCCTTGGCGGTAGTCTAACGCTTCCCTCCACGTCCGTTTAGAGTTTCCGAGTGCCCCCCGGCAACTAATGAAACTATAGCATATATTCAATTCACTTGCATGCTAAAATAAAAAATCGCCCTACAAGGGCGAGGCTTTAAACCCAATTTTTCGGTAAATTGCCATTCCTCCCTACCACCAAAACATTAAAACTTAAATGGGATTGCTATAGTTGATTCCATTCAGATGCAGCATCAGCGATCGCCTGCTCAATAGTTTTTTCTCCCAACATAGTTACCTGCAAATTTTGATAAATAATTTTTTTCAACTTATCCAAATTTTTAACTCTTGGCAGTAAAACTTCTGATTCAAAAATTTGACTAGCACTAATAACTCGCGCCCGATCTTGAGTATAAGCATTAGAAGAAATATCTTGAAAATAACTATTTTCTAAGGTCTTAGTTGTAGAAGGTAAAACATTATTCTCCTGAGTAAAAGCCATTTGATTTTGATAGTTAGTGATAAATAAAACAAATTTCAGCGCTAGCTCTGGTAATTTAGTTTTACTAGAAATAGCAAAATTCATCAACACTATATTCTTCTTATTGCTCTTACCAGTAATTTGGGATGTTGGGTGTGATACTTTTCCAATTTCTGGTGTATTTTCAGAGATAGTTTCAATCAATTCTGGTCCAGAAAATACCATAGCAGTTTCCCCAGTTTGATACAAATCTTCGCCTGCTTGAATCCCTTGTGTCAATACTTCCTCTGGTAATAAACCTTCCTTATATAAATCAATCCAATACTTAAATATTGCCTCACCAACTGGAGTATTAAAAGCAGCTTTTCCATCAACATCTATTAACTCAACTCCCATCTTGCCAAAAGATTCTAATACCTCATTTCCTCCTTGTGGTGAAAAAGAAACAAAAAAAGCATATTTATCAGTTTTTTCTTTAATTTGTTTAGCTACTTTAGCCAACTCTGTATAATTTGTTGGAGGTTCATCAACTTCTGCTTGTTTAAATAGCTCTGAATTATAAATTGTTATATTTGTCGTACAATACCATGGAATAGCAAAACTTTTACCATTAATCTGACTAGCTTGCCAAAGATTAGATAAATATTCATTCCTAACTGAATCTGATAAGATAGTATCCAAATTTAACCAGGTATTAGGTCGAGTTAATAAATGTGCAAAACTTGAATTAAGATTAACAACATCTGGAAGAGTTTCTGTCAAAATAGCATTCTCAATTTTGCTTTCCATCTCCGACCAAGACACATCAACCCATCGCACCGATACACCAGGATTATCTGCTTCAAAATCAGCAATCAACTGATTAAAATAATTAGTAAACTGAGGTTGAAGCTGTATTGTCCAAAATTCAATTTCTTTGGTCTTTAAATTAGGATAGGGAGAATTGCAAGCAATCAAAAATGTTAGTATTAGCCCCAAAATAGCAAATGTCCGAAACCTTTTCCATTTAACTATGATAAACATTTGATAAATTATAAATTTATAAAAATATCTCATACTAGCCGCGATAAATGTTTCCTAGAAATCAAGGTAGATATGATGATAACTGCTGATTTTTTAGACAAAACTATTGATTTGATTGAGGGAGAAAATTTATCATTTTCTTTTCTTCTTTCTTACCTTCTTCTTTCTTCGGAGCCTAGATTATTTGTAACATTATTTTTTCACGCTTGGTATCAGATGCTGTCTGATAATTACAGCAATTTTCACTTTATTAGACCAGAGTAGAGATGTTTCATGGAACCTCTCTACACTATAGTAATTAGCAAAAAGCGTGAGGTACAAAATTCTAATACAAATTTGAGAAAATATTGTTACAGTGGTTCTGTTTTTAGGAGTCAAAACTCAGGAGGTAAGAATTTATAATATTTATTTTATGAGAGTAAAACTGTTCCATGATTGACTAAGAATAGTTTTATAATTATAGTAATTTGTTTTTGTACCGAAAGGATAATGTGATTTTTACCCTCTACGTCGGCAGTAAATTTACTAACACTTTTGTAATCATTTTACTGTAACTATCTATGCATGAATTTGGTATAAGGCAAAAGGCAACAGGGAAGAAAAATAAAACTGTACCTCAAGCTTACTGAAAAATGCTATCATATTTTTGATAGATAATCTCAAAAATTTCTTCAATTTTGTACCTCTTATACCATTTCTCAAAAAGAATGCTATATCTAATTGGGTGGGTAAGTGTGAGGGGTTGTGGCAGAAGTCATTTCAGTTATCAGTTATCAGTTACAGCACTTTGCATGACTAACTGGTACATTGATAAAAATGAGTAAAAAAAATTTTGATTTTATCAACCATATTATGCCTTTAATATGTGTATCTAATTGTTCTGCAAAGGGCTATATCAGTTATCAGTACCTCTAGCTAAAGCATAGGGATTGAAATCTGAAATATTCTCTTTTTTTATCCTCTTAAAAGGGGAGGCAAGAGACCAGAATATTTTGGTAAAAGTAGCTTGAATCAATACTGACCGATTAATAATTGTCAAAACAAAGACTTTAAACCTTGGTAATTATTTGACTTTTGAAGTCTAGCTGAAGCGTAGCATTACTTTTACTAATTGGTATTACTGTAACTATCTTTTTTTGATTTGGTATCATACCAATTTTATAAATGTTTGCTATAAATGACTAGGCTGTTTATTAGGAGGACCGAGTCAGGAGTCAGAATAAATGGCTTCAATACCATTTTTTAGGTCGGAAATTATCTTTTCTGTCAAAGGGAGATATCCTGCACTTGTCTTTTAATCACACTTATTATTGGTATTATTTCCCGTTCTGTCAGGCTGCTAATACCAGAATTATTACTTGATAAAAATGATTGTTTGAGAGAGTAAATGCACAAGCAAAGATTAAGACAGCGTATTGGCTTAATCTTTGGTATGTTTGGTGGTTTACGGGGGAGAATTAAGAGTTTGGTCCGCGACTTATAACTCATAAGTATTGTCGCCAATTCAAGTCGGCGACAGCGGTTTTGTTCCGCAACATGAATAGGGTTTACGGAGCATCACAAATGGAAAGCTATGGAAAGCTTTGGGTTAGCAAAACTCACCCTACGCCCGGATTTAATATTCCTTTAATAAACAGTGTCTGAGATTAAAATTAAACAGTAAAATAATGATATTGAAAATTACTAATATGTCAAAAAAATCTATCACGATGCTATTTCAGTTTTAGTGTTTTACTGACTGCTGAGGAATGACAAAATTATCATGTGAAAGTATTTGGTAGTAATTTCAAAAATGACATTAGTTAGGTCGGTGTTACAATTTATAATTATGACAAGACACAATATAGGAAGCAGAAGGGAAAAAGTTTTTGAACACTTGACTTTTTGTTACATATTTTAGTTTCTTCCTGTCTACCTACTTAATTTCTCACTACCAATTTTTTATTACTATAAAACTAATTATTAATCCCCAAATAACTTTTAATTTATAGCAAAGCAACAAAAGCACATTTTGATTTCAATTCAAACCAGGAGAAAAATGGTTAATTACTTAAAAAACTTATTTAAAAAAAAGAAGCCAGGAATAGGAATAGAACTCGGCCCAGAAAGAATTAATATTGCTGAAATCCGGCAACAAGGAGATAAATTAAAATTAGTAACTTTTGCTACAGCAGAAGTACCAGAAGATGTATTTTTTGAAGGTCAAATAATTGATGCCCCTACCATGTCAGAACTAATAGAGTCAATGATAGAGGAAAATAACATCAAAACTCGCAGAGTAGCAACAGCAATTCCAGGTAGAGAAGCAGTTACCCGTGTAATTCCCGTACCAGCAGAATTAAACGACGAAGAATTACAGGATTACATGAATCAAGAAGCAGGTTTATACTTACCATTCCCCAGAGAAGAAGCAGATGTAGACTATCAAAAATTAGGAGTTATCATAGATCCAAATGATGACTTAGAAAAAGTACAAGTAGCCTTAGTCGCAACTAGAAAAGAAGTAACAGATGCCTACATAGAAGTTTTTACACAAGCAGGATTAGCAATAGATGTTTTAGAAGTAAGTAACTTTGCCCTAATCCGTACAGTAAAAGATATACTTCAACAATATGGACCTCAAGAAGCAACAGTAATTGCAGATTTAGAATTTGACAGTACCGAACTTGCTATCGTAGTAGACGGAATACCCCAATTTAACCGGACAATTCCTATTGGCACCTATCAAATGCAATCCTCCTTAAACGAAGCAATGAACTTACCTCCAACCAGAGATACTACCGAGTTACTAGGGATGACCGTTCCAGTATTAGATACAATGGGAGTCACAGCAAATGAACCAAATCCCGGAACTAATGCTCTACTAAAAGTATTAGCAGAATTAGGAGATGAACTGCGACGCTCAATAGACTTCTATCTCAATCAATTTGAAGATTTGGAAGTGGCACAATTGTTATTAACAGGTTCAGGATCGGCAATAGGACAAATAGATGACTTTTTCATGCAACGTTTAAGTTTACCAGCGTCTAAAGTCGATCCAATCGAAACTTTAGCCTTAGAAACAGAAGCAGAAATTCCGCCAGAAGAACGTTCTGGTTTAGGAATTGTATTAGGTTTAGGACTAAGAGAGGTTTAAATTAATATGTATGGCCTAGATATAAATTTTCTCAACGATCGCCCAGAATATAAGAAAGATATTCCCAAACCAGCAAGTAGTGGACCATCACTAGAAGACCCAAAACCAATTCTAATTGGGGCAGCAGCAGCAGTAGCAGTTAATGGTCTAGTTGCAGGTGGATGGTTATATCTAAATCAGGTAAACACCAAACTCCAGGCAGACTTAGACAAATTAAATGGAGAATTAAGTACATTAAACGCTCAAATTAAAGACCTTGAAGCAATCAAAGAAAAAACTAAGACATTTAAAGCAGAAGCAAAAGCTTTAGCAACAGTTTTTGACCAAATCAAGCCATGGTCAGCATTATTAGGAGAGTTTGGAGCTTTAGTACCTAGTGGGGTGAAAATCACTAGCATAGAACAAAAAGAAGCAAAAGTATCAGCCCCACCTCCCCCCAAAAAATCTGCTAAAAAGGGTGAAAAAAAAGAGACACCACCTCCCCCAAAACCAACACCAATTATATCATTTTCGGGAACTTCAGATTCTTACGGTAAAATTAATGACTTTTTATTACTACTAGAAAACTCCCCCTTTTTCCAAGGAGAAAAAACTAAACTAATTACTGCTGCAAAAAAACCTAATCCAACTAGATTAGAATTACGAGAATCAAATACAAGTTTAGCACCAGAAATACCAGAATTACCCCCAATAGTTGAATATAAAATAGAAACAAATCTTAGTCCTTTAGGTGCATCAGAATTACTGCCTCAGTTAAAAAGTAAAGGAGCAATTGGATTAGTAGATAGAATAGAAACACTAACAGAAAAAGGAGTATTTTAAAAATGGTAGTAGCAAATGAATGGAATCCAGAACTAGAAGAACAAGAAGAAGAAGGAGGGGGTCCGAAAATTCTAGGTATCTCCCTCAAAGACCCCAGATTTATTGGAGGAGCTATTGGTATCATAGGCTTAGGAATAGCAGGTTTCTTGGGATATAATCAGCTTAAACCAGCCATCGAAAAAAGTGCCGAATTAAGAGGAGAAATAAACACAGCAGAAGTCAAAATCAAAGAGCAGAAAAAACAAATAAAAGAACGACCAAAAGCAGAAGCTGAAAGGCAAAAAGCTGAAAAACAAAGAGAAGACGTAACCAGCTTATTTGCCAGTGAAAAAACAATGAAAACTCTGCTATACGATATGAACAAACTAATCGATCAAATTAATGTCGGAATTAGAGATGAAGACCAGCAAGCGAAAATGACGAAATTTCAACCAGTGGAGCCAAAAAATGGTAATTATATAGTTAACGATAACTCATTAGGACCGCTGGTAAATGGCAAATTAAAGCGACGAGAATTCAAAGTAGAATTTGAAGGCAGTTATCCTCAAACAAGAGCATTTATGATTGCTATAGAGAGGATGCAAACATTATTAGTAGTGAAAAACTTAAAAACTAAACTCGAACAAGGAAATCAAGTTATAGAAGTTGAATGGAAACAAAATAAATTTGTACCAGTTAGCAAGCCAGAAAGTAGACTAAGAACATCCTTTGATATGCACGCTCTATTGGCCTTAAGTGAACAAGAGTCATTGGACAAAGAAAGTTCCAAAAAAGAAGAGCCAGAAAAAAAATAACAAAATTTACCAAAAAAATGTTATTTTATCAAAAAAATTCGATCTAAAAATCTCCCCCTTCGAGGGGCACGGCTTTTTGATGATTCAAGAATAGTCCTATGGGATGATGCAGAATTATCAGAATTATAGCGCTACGCGCTAGGGAATAGGGAATAGGGAATAGGGAATAGTAAACTGTCAAAGGGTTTCAGGATTTAGAAATGTCAAATACCTGAATGAGTAGCGCTATACAGTGATTTCCTTTGCTATTGAGGTACAGTCCAATCTTCTTAGTTTTTGACTTGTGACTTCTGTGTTAAAACAAGGTGTACCTTATTAAACCGGGAAGTACTGTCTCTGAATTTGACTCAAACCTTTTAGCAAAATTGCTACAGAAAAATTTTCTCAGTTCCAAAATTTATCAACTTTTCAAAAGTTGAGAATGGGAAAATCCATCTTAGATTAACTAGAACAAAAACAATCAGTTAGAGACCATTATCAATTTGAAAAAGCTTTCTGATTTGCCCAAAACACCCTAGTTTTTTTGACTTGAAATTTCTTTTAGACTTACAACAAACAATATAGCAGTCAAGGCAAAGGTTAGGACATTTATAAATGCTTAAACGAGCGTCAGTAATTACTTTTGACTTTTGACTTTTAACTTGCACGTAGCGCTATACTACCCCTGATAGGGCGAATACATAATATAATCAAAACTTTAATCATAACCTAAAAAGCTAAAGATAGATTTTAATCAACAATTGGTTTTCATCCCCGGTTGAAAAATACCTTGTTATTCATCTTGTTTTTTATATTTTTCAAAAAATAAAAACTTAAAAGAAGGAACTTCCCAAGCTGTGGAGAAAACCCTATACTCTAGCAAAATACCAAAATCTTAATCAATTTAAAGATCCAAGTGTGGAGTGAGGAAAGTGAAACAGCAAATACAATTTAGTAGTGGACTGTTAACTGGAGTCGCGGCAGTAATCATAGCCCAAACCCCAGCCTTTGCAGTAACCCAAATTACCCAAGTCCAGTTAAGTTCAGCAGACGGCGGCATGAATATCGTCTTAGTTACCAGTAATGGCGATCGCCCCGAAGTATTCTCAGTCAACAGAGACAACTCTTTCGTCGCAGACATAATCAATGCCCAACTAAGCTTACCCCAGGGCAACAAATTTCGGAAAGATAGTCCAGCCCCTGGTATAGAATATGTAGAGGTAATGCAGGTAGACGCCAATAGCGTGCGGGTAGTTATCCGAGGTAAAGAAGGTACTCCCAGAGGTAGAATTATCCAAGGAGGAGGCCAAGGAATTATTCTTAGTGCTGCTGTCAGCTCAGGAGAAATAGCTCAAGCACGCCCCCAACCTACACGCCCCCAACCTAATAGTTTTCCCCCACCCTCAGAAGTAGCACCTCCTCCCTCAGAACCTCCAACCCCACCAGTACAACCTGAAAGGACTGCAGAACCCTCAAGAGAAAGAACTACAACCCAAGAATCAGAGGTACTATTACCAGACTCAGGATTAACAGGAGATGGTTTCCCCACTCTACCAGGACAACCATCCCCTAGTGAAGTACCACCCTTTCAACCACGAGCAGTAGCACCACCAGTAGGTGATATAGCAATATCTAATATCAACCCTTCAGTAGAAGTTATAGATTTAAGCACCCAAGAAAGAATACCTCGTTTAGTATTGCGAGATGCTCCAGTTAGAGATGTTTTAGCTTTACTAGCTAGAGCAGCAGGATTAAATGTTGCCTTTAGTTCAGGAGGAGACCCAGCAGCAGAAACAGGCCCTACTATTTCCCTAGATATTGAAAATGAGCCAGTTCAAGATGTTTTTAACTATGTTTTACGTCTAAGTGGGTTGCAAGCCAACCGAGTAGGTAACACAGTATTTGTAGGACAAGAACTACCAGCAGAAGCCAGAAATGTTGTGGTTCGCTCCTTCCGTTTGAACCAAGTTACTGCCCTAGAGGCTGCAGGGTTCTTAGTTAGTATGGGAGCGGAAAGTGCCTTTGCTACAACAAAACAAGAGACTGATGTTGAAGCAGTTCCTATCCCTGGAACTGACCAGGTAATTACAAATACCTCAACCGTTGAAAGAACAGTTATTGAAACACTGCGCTACGACGCCCAAGATGCACCCCCAATATTGAAGGGTTTACAAGTGGTGGCTGATAGGCGACTCAATAGTATCACCTTGGTTGGTCCACCACAAAAGGTAGAAATAGCAGCAGCCCAATTAATCCAGTTAGATTTAAGACAACGGCAAGTAGCTGTAAACGTCAAAGTTATAGATGTCAACCTATCAGGAGAAGAACGGTTTAATAGTAGTTTTTCTTTTGGGATCAATGACACTTTCTTTATCAACGATAATGGGGCAGCATCTCTAAATTTTGGTAGTCTTCAACCTCCTACTATTACACAACAAAATGCTAGTCCTCTTTCTCGTCCTGTAACTAATAACCCACTTGCTGGAAACGACCCCTTCTTTGATAGCCAACGTACATTTGAAGTTCCATTTACAGGTATTCCTAATGTCAATCAAGGTAGAGGTACTTTCCTAAGACCAATAGCTCCCACAACAAGTGAACCTACAAGAGTTGGGATAACAGATTATGAACCATCAGAGGTAGATGTTGATGACGATGGAATACTGGAGGTAGAACTAGGAGAAGCAGAATTTGGTTTGTTCCCCCAAATTTTGTATCCCAGAAGATTCCTGTCACAGTTGCGGGCTACTGTTATAAGCGGTAATGCTAAAATTCTCACCGATCCAACTTTAGTGGTTCAAGAAGGGGAAATTGCTAGCGTCAGACTTGTAGAAAATATCGTCAGAAGTATTGACAGTAATTTTACAGATGATGGCGGTACGAGTCGAGAAACTAGAACTGTTCGGTTTGAAGATGTAGGTCTAACCCTGGCTATACAGGTAGAGAGAATAGACGATAATGGCTTTGTTACTGTAACAGTAAATCCAGAAGTAAGCTTTATTTCGGACAGGGTACGAACAGATGCTAATAATGAAAATGAATTTGGTACAGAAATTGCTAGACGTCGGGTAGAATCTGGTAGAATTCGTCTGCGGGATGGACAAACTCTAATTATTTCTGGCATTATTCAAGAGCAAGAAAGAACAATAGTAAATAAAGTACCTCTTTTAGGAGATTTACCAATTATTGGAACTCTCTTCCGCAGTAGTCAAAATGAAAATCAACGAGCAGAAACAATTGTACTTCTGACACCTCAAATACTGGATGATGGCGATCGCTCCTCTTGGGGCTACCGATATAATCCAAGTCCAGATGCTTTGCAAATGATGGAAAGAGGTCAGCCAAGACCGCGATAGATTTAGATTTAAGGGATGGTTTATATTTATCAGTTTGAACCATCCCAGTTTCCTTGATTATTGAAAAACTCAAACGATCTAGTTTTAACTACCATCCCAGAAAACCAGGCTCAACGAATCAACTAATTTCCATTTTTAATTATAGATGAGCAAATAGTCAGACTCAAAAATCCTGACTTTTGAGTGCTTCACAGGATGATGTTTAACTGCTGAGAAAAACTAGATCGATCTAGTTTTAGTTACTAATTTCCATTTTTAATTATAGATGAGCAAATAGTCAGACTCAAAAATCTTGACTTTTGAGTGCTTCACAGAATGATATTTAACTGCTGAGAAAAACTAGATCGTTTTAGTTTTAGCTACTATCCCAGGAAACCAGGCTCAACTAATCAACTAATTTCCTTTTTTGATTATAGATTAGCCAAAAAATCCGACTCAAACACCTTAGCTTAGGAATGCTTCACAGAATGATATTTAACTGCTGAGAAAAACTAGATCGTTTTAGTTTTAG
>NZ_JBNHEP010000107.1:49550-74203 GCF_050015995.1 Dapis brunnea BLCC-M229
CTACTATCCGAGAAAACCAGGCTCAACGAATCAACTAATTTCCTTTTTTGATGATAGACTAGCCAAAAATCCGACTCAAACACCTTAGCTTAGGAGAGCTTCACAGAATGATATTTAAAGTGCCAGAAAAACTATGACGATCTAGTTTGAGCTACTATCTGGCGAAAACCAGGCTCAAGGAATCAACTAATTTCCTTCTTTGATGATAGATTAGCCAAAAAATCCGACTCAAACACCTTAGCTTAGGAGAGCTTCACAGAATGATATTTGAAGTGCTAGAAAAACTATGACGATCTAGTTATGGTTCATATTTATGCTATCTATAGATATTTAGATATTTCTAATTTTGAAAAAGAGTCCCTTAATGAATCTAGAAGAGTTTTTTTTGGCCAAAAAAATGAATAAAAGCTAAAGAAGTCTTGAAATCTACATAAATTAAAGGTTTTACCGCTACATATTACCCAATCAGAGATTAGAATAAACCAGTGAAAGCTAGATTATATGGGGTTTTCAGCAAAAAAAATATCAAGTTCTGCCTAACACAGCCACTTATGATATGCCAGAGGATCTGGGAAAACATTATCAGTCAAAGGGTTTGAGGTTTTGCTAAGAATTAGAAAAGGGTACAGTTAATAGCAAGCAAAAAGCCTAGTAACTGAAAAACCTACTAACAAGACCCCAAAACTTTGCTGACTTGAACTTAGGATTTACTGGTTACTAACTAAACCCTGCTAGAATGTTTCGTCCAAATAAAAAAGGAGTATTTCAATGAACAAAGGTGAATTAGTGGACGCAATCGCTAAAAAAGCTGAAGTCACTAAAAAACAAGCCGATGCTGTACTAAGTGCAGCCCTAGAAGCTATCATGGATGCTGTGGCCGAAGGGGATAAAGTTACCCTAGTTGGCTTTGGTTCATTTGAATCAAGAGAACGCAAAGCCCGGGAAGGTCGTAATCCCAAAACAGGTGACAAAATGGAAATACCTGAAACTACAGTACCTGCCTTTTCTGCCGGTAAATCTTTCAAAGAGTTAGTCGCCGAAAGGAACGGTAAATAAAAATAATCCAGCTTTGACTAGACCAGTACACGGAGGAAATTTAGCTTGGGCAGCCATAGTAGCAGGTTGCCCCATATCCGCTATTCTGGATTTTTCAGCTAGTATTAATCCTCTGGGGCCGCCTGATTCTGCTATTAATGCCATTCAAACTAATATCAGTCAACTTAGAGCTTACCCAGACCCTAATTATCAGGAGTTAAAGAAAGCTCTTAGTCTGACTCATCCTCCTCTTACTCCAGAGTGGATTTTGCCTGGCAATGGTGCAGCCGAATTATTAACTTGGGCAGCTCTAGAATTGTCAAAGCTGGAAACAACTTATTTAGTAGTGCCTGCTTTTGGTGACTATCGACGCGCCCTCAAAACTTTTACAGCTAATGTAGTTGAATGTCCCCTAACAATAGGGGAATGGAAATTAGAGCAGCTGGAAATAGAAGCTAATACAAACAAAGGACTACTAATCAATAATCCTCACAATCCCACGGGAATGTTGATGGAGCTAGAAACAATAGTCCCTTATTTAGAAAAGTTTGGTTTGGTAGTGGTAGATGAAGCATTTATGGACTTCTTACCACCACCTCAACTCCAAAGCTTAGTACCACTGGTGACCAAATTTGAGAATTTGGTAATTTTACGGTCTCTGACTAAATTCTACAGTTTACCTGGACTAAGACTAGGCTATGCAATTTCTCATCCTGAACGCCTTCAAAAATGGCAAAAATGGCGAGACCCCTGGCCTGTAAATACGTTAGCCTTATGTGCTGCTGAAGCAGTTATTCAAGACGAAGCATTTCAACAGGAAACTTGGGATTGGTTAGGAAATGCTCGTCTTCAACTATTCCAAGCTATAGCGGAGTTACCAGGTTTACAACCATATCCAGGTAAAGCCAACTTCTTATTAGTCCACTCTCAAAAATCTGTTGACCACCTACAGATAAAATTACTCAAACAACATAAAATTTTGATTAGAGATTGTTTGAGTTTTGCAGAATTGGGCGATCGCTATTTCCGAGTTGCTGTCCGTACCCAAGAAGATAATCAAAAGTTAATTGATGCTTTAGCAGAAATTTTGAATTGAGGAATGAGAATGAAATTAAAATCGAGAATTTTTTTGAAATAACAGAAATAATAAGTAGCGCTTGGTAATCAACTCTCAAAGGCTTTACAAAGAAAAGATTTAATCTTTTTAGTATGAAAAAGTGTAAGGATTTAAGTTGCTCTGGTTCAAAAATTTAGCAGAAAAGGCAGAATAATTGTAGAAAAATAAATGGAGGATGCTGCCAACTATTTCCTTGATAATTCCCATTTCTGCTAACTACTTCCTACTCCCTATTCCCTACTCCCTATTTTAAGGATTTAAGTTGCTCTGGTTCAAAAATTTAGCAGAAAAGGCAGAATAATTGTAGAAAAATAAATGGAGGATACTGCCAACTATTTCCTTGATAATTCCCATTTCTGCTAACTACTCCCTACTCCCTATTCCCTACTCCCTATTTTTATGAACTATGCTTGATTATGATGTAGTAATTATAGGTGGAACAATAACAGGTATTTATGCTGCTATTACCGCAACACAATATCAAGGTCGTGTTGCTCTCATACAACCTTCTCCCACAGAAATAAATACAACTAATTCTCCTCTTTTTAGCAATACTCAAGGATTCCATCACAACAAAATTATTAGTCAAATAGCGAATTTTGTAGAACAGATACATCACAAACAACAGTTTGGTATTTATCAAGATAGTGATGATTCAGGAGAGATTTCCGTTAAGTTTGAAGAAGCAAAAAAGTATGCTGATTATGTAGTTAATAATCAATTAGCAAAATACGAACCTGCAGTTTTAGCTGCATTAGGAATAGACGTAATTTTTGGTGAAGGAAAATTTGTTGATCGCCCTTACCTAGCTTTTGTAGTAAAAGGAAGACATCTACGTTCACGGACATATCTATTAGCTACTCCATCTCAACCTATAATACCAGCAATTCCAGGATTAACAACTACTGGATTTATTACTCCCCAAAAAATTGATAAACTTTCAAAAAAACCTCAAAATTTAGTAGTTATAGGTGGCGACCCCAGTGGAATAGAAATAGCACAAACTTTTTCTCGGTTGGGAACTCAAGTAACTATAGTAGTCAAAAGTTCTCATATTTTAGGTAAGGAAGATTCAGAAGCAGCATTTTTAGTTCAAGCTCAGTTAGAAGCAGAAGGTATTAGAATTTTAACTAAAACTGAAGTATCTCAAGTCAGAAAAATAGACGATAAAAAATGGATTTTAGTAGGAAACGAAGCCATAGAAACCGATGAAATTATCTTGGCAGCAGGTAATCAAGCCAACTTAGATAATTTAAACCTAGAAGCAGTAGGAGTGAAGTTTAAAAATCACCATTTGTTGTTAAATAAAAAGCTGCAAACGACTAATTATCGGATTTATGGTTGTGGAGATTTAGTAGGCGGATATTCATTTCTTCATATTGCTAACTATGAAGCTAAAATAGCGATAAAAAATATTCTTTACTTACCTATTTTTTCCGTTAATTATAGTGGCATTCCTTGGGCAATATTCTCAGAACCACAATTAGCAAGAGTTGGTTTAACTGAACAACAAGCTAGAGAACGTTATGGAGAGAATGTATTAGTTTTTCGGCAAAACTTTAAAAATATTGACCGGGCACAAATTTTAAGCAAAACAACAGGATTTTGTAAAATTGTCGGTCATCGCAATGGGAAAATTTTAGGCGTTTCAATAGTAGGAAATAAAGCAAGTGAAATAATTCATGTTATGGCATTAGCTATTAGTCAAGGAATAAAAATAGAAGCGATCGCTGAATTACCTCATATTTGGCCGACTATATCAGAAATTAATGCTCAAACAGCAACAGCATGGTTAAAACAAAAACATGAGAATAATCAAATAGTTAAAGATTGGCTAGAAAATTTATTTCATTGGCGACGTTCTTTAATAGAATAGTCATTTCAGTTATCAGTTATCAGTTAATAGTACCTCCTAGTGAAGTAGAAGGGTTGAAATACTAAATTTTATTTATTTTATACCCATTTTATTATATGAAATACAAAAAATTGTGCAAATATACGAATCTCTCGATTTCCCTATATCCCTATCAATTTTTGGTACCAAAAATTAACGTATTTCATATTGCTAAGTCAGGAGCTAGGGACTAAGTTGCTGTAGCATGATTTTTGAAAATTGGTATTAAATGCCAATATTTTTAGATACAAATCTCAGAGGAATAATAGAATGAATAATATTGAAACTCCAATTTTTCTCAAACGCCAAGACGTAACTTTAGCTTATACACTATTAAGAATAGTATTCGGAATAAACTTCTTTGTACATGGTTTAGTCAGAATTGGAAATATGGGAGGATTTATTCAATCAATGGTAGAGAGATTTCAAGAGCTAGCACCAAGCTTTTTGATTTTACCATTTGCTGCTTTAACTACTCCTATAGAATTAATCTCTGGATTTCTAATGATAATTGGGCTGCAAACACGCAACGCAATTATCGCAGGTTTTGTATTAATGATGCCATTAATGTTTGGGGTTTGCCTACTTCAAGAATGGGATACAGCCTCATCTCAACTTATTTATTGCTTAGTTTTCTTCATCCTTTTAGCAGGTTGTAGTCTGAATACTATTTCTATCGATCGAATCCTGCGTAATCGACAATAGACCATAAAAAGATTATAAAAGTAATTTTTAAGTAGTAGATTGAAGAGATAGATATTAAGGTGGAAATTTACTCGTTAAAAATTTTACAGCTAACAAAAAGCCACCATATATATATAGTTAGTCAAAACTATAGTGCCACGCTAAAAAATGTGAAAATGTGTAAGTGAAAGATATAGTAGATTGCAAGTATCTAAAGCCTACAAGTAGATAAGGAATGAGGATTTATTAACTTCCATATTTTCTGCACAGGAGTATTTCATTGCAATACTCCTAGCCAAAAATTGTGGATATTATTTTATCTTCATTCCTAAATAAGTTAACTGGAGGGCTACAAAGACAATCGGGAAGTCAACCTTTGAAGACATTTACTGAATCTTTAGAAGCCTTTCGTACAGCTATGGCTTTTCGTTTTTTTGATTGGTTAACTAACAATATCGACGTGTTGTCTCTTATAAAGAGGGTTTGGGCTATATTTGGACTTAAAAGTTGTGTAAGTCCTAATAACTGATAACTGATAACTAAAATGGCCTTACCTCATTTCCAAACCTTAAAAGCTACATCTGCTTTGCTATGCTAGAAGCGCCCTAGTTTAGTAACAGTCTATTTACCATGCACAGGATATTGACGGGTCAATTGCAGGTAGATCGCTTAACCCTAAAAATTACTGGGTTGCCCAACCATTTACAAGGGACAAAACTCGTACATATGAGCGACTTCCACTATGACAGGAAGCGACTCTCTGAATGCCTACTCTCTGAAGCGATCGCCATTACCAACGAAGTCGAACCAGATTTAATTCTACTTACAGGAGACTTTATCACAGATGAACCCGCACCTGTAGATGACCTGGTGTTGCGGTTGAAATATCTTGAAAGTCGTGCTGGAGTCTATGCTGTACTTGGTAACCACGATGAAGAATATCCGGGTGCCAAACATAAGGTCATAGACGCTTTTACTCGAATTGATGTTCCCATTCTGCTCAACCAGGTTGTCTATCCTTTGGGTTCAGGTTTAGCTCTCGTAGGATTAGAGGATTATTGGTCTGGTAACTTCAAACCATTTACAGTTATGGAATCTATAAGTAAAAAAGTTCCACGAATTGTTTTATCCCACAACCCCGATACTGCCAAAGTATTACAAAAATGGCGTATTGACCTACAACTTTCCGGTCATACCCATGGAGGTCAGATTAGATTACCATTCCTTGGACCTCTCCCTCAGTTCCGGGAGCCTATTCGTAGAGTCATCCCCAAATTTCTACGACCTGTTGTACCATTCATGGCAAAATGTCACAAAATAGTTGAGTATTGGGAATGGTCTCAGGGATTGCATCAAGTTGGAAATAACTATTTATATGTGAATCGTGGTTTAGGAACTTATTTTCCTGGGAGGTTATTTTGTCCGCCAGAAGTTACAGTAATTACATTAGAAACTAATTAGAGTGCATTAAATGTACTCTATTTTTTTAGGGTACTAATTTTTAGCGATAAATTTGTAGAGGTGGGTTTCAAACTAAATATTTAGATACAAGGATTTTTATCTAATTATGAAATCTACCTCAATTTTTTGGTGATAATTATATGTCATATATTTATAAGCTGGTGAAAATTTAATATTATATTCGGTTAATAGTTAGCGTAGATTAGGTTGAGGAACATTCGCGGAGCGTCTCCGTTAGGGACTTGCGCAAAAATAAAGTACCAGTCAAACAAGCTATACTCAAGAAATTGCAAAACCTGATTGGTAGATTAATAAACCGCAAGTCCCTTAGCGCAGCTTATCCGCAGGATAAGGATCAAACCCAAAAAAGACAACATATTATCAATGACTATCCAAACTTGAGATAAACTGTGATTAGTAATTGGCACTTAGGAATTATCTGATAGCTTCAAAGTATTTCTTTGTCGAGGGAGGTCTAATATTATTTCTCAAAAACTTTTCAACCCGTATCTTGAATAGGGTTGGAGGTAGGAACGTTACATGCAACGTCCGAGAGCGAGAAGTAAAAATAAGAATAATTAATACGCTTCTGGCTAACAATTATTACAAAGGTGATTCGGCCTTTTTTAATTACTTAATAATTGAAGTGTCCTCAAGTATAGCCCTACGCATTAAGGTTAGGACATTTATAAATCCTCAAATCCTTTGATAGTCTCCTGTTCCCAGTTAAGTGTTCCCTATTCCCGATTCAAGTAGCGCTATATAGCATTAATGCATGGTAATTAGTATAATATTGTTTGAGCAAAAATATTAGTTAAAAACTTGTAAAATTCCTGTAAATATTCACAATTAATCAAACTATCTAAAAAACGTTTTTTTTGAGATTATAGACATATTCCCACATCCAAAATAAGTTTACAATTGGTATTTTTGATTGAATAATAATTTTTAAATCAGGAGTCAAAGGAATATAAACAACTCTTCTTCAAAGTTAACTTTATTTATGACTAGATACTTATTAATATAAAGACAGCGATCGCCTAATTGCTTGGGCAAGCAACTTACCAAAACTTATTAAGAAAAAATAGATTTATGGAAGAGTTTATTAGAAAGCTGCTAACAAATTTTGTCGAACTAACTATTTTTTCCCTAATGCTGTCATTGGGACTAAACTTAACCATCAAGCAAGTCACATTATTATGGCGAAAACCTAAAATACTACTCAGTTTTTTATTAGCAGTAGATGTATTAGTTCCTATAGTCACATTGCTGATAGTATTACTATTATTTGATTTGCCACAACCAGTCAAAATTGGTCTAATATTAATGGCAGTATGTCCAGGCGCACCATTGACTACCAGAAAAATAGTCCAAGCAAAAGGCAACTTTCCCTATACAGTCAGCTTTCAGGTAACAGTTTCTCTATTAGCAGTAATTACTGTTCCCTTACTGTTAGCAATTTTAAGTTCTCTATTTCCCCCTGATGTTGATATATTACCCAGACAAGTTGCCGAACAAGTAACATTTGCTCAGTTGCTCCCCATCAGCATCGGTATTGCCATCAGAGAAACATGGCCACAACTTGCTGACGACATGGGAAAACCACTGACAAAAATTGCTAACGTGATGTTCATAGTGTTAGTAATTTTTGTGTTGGTAAAGAGTCTGGATATTGTTCTGGGTTTGAGTTGGTTATCAGTAGTAGCAATTATTTTGATGACAGTTTTATCTTTGGCGATCGGTCATTTATTGGGGGGACCGAGAGAGGATACTCGTACAGCGTTAGCAGTTTTCTGCGCCACTCGTAACCCTGGTTTAGCATTATTAATTGCTAGTTTGAATTTTCCGCAGTTGGGAGTATTGCCAACACTGGTAGCTTATGCGTTAGTGGGAGCTTTAGCTGCTATTCCTTATCTGACCTGGCGCAAGCGTATTGCTGCTCAACGTGCTGAAGCAGAAATGGAAATTTAGTGGAATTTAGGCCAAACAAGGCATTTGGGAGATTATGCTGAAGTCTTAGTGTTTGAGAGCATCGGCAGTATTCATGGTGCCAATGATGCGGACATTTTCAGGGGTACTCAATAACTGTCCACTATAGCAGTAGAAGCAAAGGGCGCGGACATTTATAAATACTCAAACTCAGTCAGGGATTACTTTTTACTTTTGAATGCTTGAATTTGAACTTGCGCGTAGCGCTATACCAGCAAGGGTAATTTTTGCGGGTATTCCAGGATATACATAAGTTGACGAAAACTTGAGAGAGGTTAGCGCAGTTAATTTCATCAATTATGAGTACGCAAGTATCCTGACAGAGTGCTGCTTTTTGACAAAATTGCAGGAGGCGATCAGAAATTGTCCACACAATTTTTATTAAGTTAGATAGACTTTCAGAATAGCGATCGCTAACCATTTAACAAAACAATATCACCCCACTTAATTCTAGATTTTATCATACTAGCATTTACATTATTTTCCAATTGATGTTCCACCAAAAAAAAGCTCATTCAAGGAACATTCCCACGAATGGAGAAAAGCAAAAGCGCTATATTTTATCGACTGATATCAAATTCGCTCGGGTTCGGTATAAAAAAGTGTTCCATCTGAGCGTCATTGCCAAATCTTTCTAAATTCTCTTCCCTTCGCGCCTCCTGACTCCTGACTTCTGACTCCTGACTCCTTATCTAATTACACCAATGCTACCGAATTTGATATGAGAAGCAACTTTCTAGAAGTATACTAAGAACCAATTCTAGGAGAACTAGAAAGTTCAATTAGCCAACCAATCAAAGAAGCTTTTTTAGTGATAGGTCAAGCTGTAGAAGTGAACG
This sequence comes from Dapis brunnea BLCC-M229, assembly GCF_050015995.1. Lineage (NCBI taxonomy): Bacteria > Bacillati > Cyanobacteriota > Cyanophyceae > Oscillatoriales > Microcoleaceae > Dapis > Dapis brunnea. Next base: position 58,570 of record NZ_JBNHEP010000107.1, read on the forward strand.
TAGAAGATTCCTAATTTCTTGCATAGACTCATACTAATCTGGCCACTTCTCAGGCAACATCACAAAAGCAAGAGTTATTTTTACGAAGCACCCAGAGCCAACTTTAGGCTCGATCCAACCAATTATCAGAACCCGTATCAAATGTCTCTTCTCTTTTGAACCAATTTCATGTTTAATAATATATGGCAGCCAGCTAATCTAGTACAACTTCATCTTAATATCTTAGTAAAGTTGTTCGGTGAAAAATTAATAAATTTGTACTAAATAAAGTCGCAAACTGCTATTAATTTGAGAGGATTTGAAAAGCAAAAAAACAGTTTAAAGATGCTAAATTTTATTCCATTTTTTCAATTTTTTTTCATTGAATAGATTCTTTTGGTACATTGCAAAAAAAATAATTCTCATATTGTTTGGCAAAACTTGAAATTTCAACCAATTATTGATTACTAAATCCTGAAATTATATGTTAGAAGCGTGTATATTTTTCACCGTATTATGTGGATTTTTCGGTATCATATTTAAGAAAAATTTGGTGATGAAAATCATCTCAATGGATATCATGAGTACAGGAGTTATTGCTTATTATGTGCTGGTAGCATCGCGAGATGGTGTATTTACCCCCATTGTAGCCACAGGCAAAAATGTTGCTTATTCCGATCCAGTTCCCCAGGCAGTTATTTTAACTGCTATTGTTATTGGCTTTTCAATTCAAGCTTTAATGCTAGTGGGTGTGATGAAGTTAGCAAAGGATAATCCTACTCTGGAAACTAAAGCGATAGAAGACAATAATACACCATGACATAGTTGAAGTCAGAAGGCGCGAAGTCAGAAGTCAGTAGGGGCGAATGGCCATTCGCCCTTACATTCGCAGCACAGACTAAATTTGAGAGAAGCGAGAATGTCCTAATAGACTTCTCCAAAAATCAAAAATAAAATCAATTATTGTCCATAAATTATCAATGACTTCTCTCTATTATAGCGCTACGCATTAAGGTTAGGACATTTATAAATCCTCAAATCCTTTGATAGTCTCCTGTTCCCAGTTAAGTGTTCCCTATTCCTGATTCAAGTAGCGCTATACCTTTTTTCTGGAGATGTCTAATAGTCATGGCAAGTACTATAACTGATAACTGAAATGATCAATATTACAATTGCCTGGATGGCATTACCATTTTTTGTTGGGTTCCTGATATATCTACTACCCAAACTTTCTCGCTTTCTAGCACTGGGAGTAGTATTGCTTTCTGCTAACTATGCTTTGGCGATATTTGCCGATCCATCCTTTCTTTTAGACATACAGTTACTTGATAGTTTTGGTGTAACTCTAAGGATCGACCAACTAAGCGGCTTTTTTATCATTACTAATGCTCTAGTAACAGCAGCAGTAATTTTTTACTGTTGGAATACTAATAAAACACCTTTTTTCTATATGCAGGCAACAATTTTGCATGGTAGTGTTAATGCTACTTTTATTTGTGCAGATTTTATTAGTTTGTATGTAGCATTAGAAGTAATTAGTATTGCTGCCTTTCTACTGATAACTTATCCCCGTACAGATAGGTCAATTTGGGTAGGGTTACGCTATCTATTTATTAGCAATACAGCAATGTTACTGTATCTGGTGGGAGCAGCATTAGTATATAAAGCCAATAATTCTTTTAATTTTATGGGTTTGACTAATGCTCCTCCAGAAGCGATCGCCCTGATATTTTTGGGGTTATTAGTTAAGGGGGGTATCTTTATATCAGGGTTATGGTTGCCCTTAACTCACTCCGAGTCACAGAGTTTTGTGTCAGCAATGCTATCAGGAGTTGTGGTCAAAACAGGAGTTTTTCCTTTTGTGCGTTGTGCTCTAATGTTAGAAGAAATCGATCCTATTGTCAGGATATTTGGTGTTAGTACAGCACTTTTAGGAGTATTTTGGGCGATTTTTCAACAAGATACGAAGCGAACCCTGGCATTTAGCACTATTTCCCAATTAGGTTTTATCATGGCAGCACCAGAAGTTGGAGGTTTTTATGCTTTGACTCACGGGTTTGTGAAATCAGCACTGTTTTTAATATCAGGCGTTTTACCAAGTCGTAACTTTCAGGAGTTGCAAGATAAACCGATGAATAACTCACTCTGGATAGCATTAGCGATCGCTAGTTTTTCGATTTCGGGTTTTCCCCTATTATCTGGTTTTGGAGCCAAGATATTGACTACTAAGAATCTATTGTCTTGGCAAGTTATTGCCATGAATGTTGCGACTGTAGGTACAACTATTGTATTTGCTAAATTTCTCTTTTTACCTCATAAAAAAAGTGAATCAGAAAAGAAAATTCAACAAGGATTTTGGTGGGCAATGGTATTCTTACTAGGTGGATTAATAGTAGCAAATGCAGTTTATTATGACGCTTATACTATTAATAATATTGTTAAACCATTAGTAACTATTGCTATTGGTTGGCTAGCATATCTATTTATTTTTCGGAAATTAGCGATTAAGTTACCAAGAGCAGTTGAGGAATTTGAGCATTTGATTGGGGTGATGGCTATAATGTTAATTTTAGTTTTTTGGATGGTACAAGTATGATATTATCCCCAGAGTGGGGAGTGTGGGGAGTGTGAGGAGTGTGGGGAGTATAGGGTCTTGAAGATAGGCAAACTGCATTAATAAAAATGGATTTTACTCCCACAACTCCCACATTTGCGCCCCATAGCGTTGATTATTAAAAACCTGCCCTTGTAAGGTAGGGAGTAGGGGACTCACCCCTAACCCTTCCCAGGATGGGAAAATAATTGATGATTTCTGTACGATAATTGATTTTATTTTTGATTATTGGAAATGTCTATTATAAAGTACAGGTAAGGAAAAAGGAGAAAGTAAGAGGAAAAAAGGTTGAAAAGAAGGAAAAAACTTAAATGATATGAAATATGGTCATACACAGTTATTAAATTTGCTACTTCCCATCAAAACAGACCTTACTGAGTATACTAAAAAATTTCCTTGCTTAAATTCCTCCTTTTTTTCTTACTTTTAACTTTTGACTTTTAACTTTTGACTTTTATGGCCAATATCACGATCGCCTGGATGGCATTACCATTTTTTGTTGGATTTATTATCTATCTCCTACCAAAATTAGACCGTTTTCTAGCATTAGGAATAGCATTTGTTTCGGCTGATTATGCCTTGTATATATTTTCAGATCCATCCTCTGTAAATATACAGTTATTAGATAGTTTTGGTGTTAGTTTAACTATCGATCAATTGAGTGGCTTTTTTATTATTACTAATGCTCTAGTAACAGCAGCAGTAATTCTTTATTGTTGGAATAGCCAGAGAACAGCTTTTTTCTATATGCAAGCGGTAATTCTGCATGGTAGTGTTAATGCTACTTTTATTTGTGCAGATTTTATTAGTTTGTATGTAGCTTTGGAGGTAATTAGTATTGCTGCATTTCTACTAATAGCTTATCCTCGTACAGATAGGTCGATTTGGGTAGGGTTGCGCTATTTGTTTGTCAGTAATACAGCAATGCTATTTTATCTAGTGGGAGCAGTGTTAGTTTATCAAGCACATAATTCCTTCAATTTTATGGGTCTGCGGGGTGCGCCTCCAGAAGCGATCGCCCTAATATTTTTGGGATTATTAGCAAAAGGTGGTATATTTGTATCCGGGTTATGGTTGCCCCTAACTCACTCCGAGTCACAAAGTCCAGTATCGGCAATGTTATCGGGAGTGGTTGTCAAAGCAGGGGTTTTTCCATTGGTGCGTTGTGCGCTAATGTTAGAAGAAATCGATCCACTCGTGAGATTGTTTGGAGTAAGTACAGCACTTTTAGGGGTAGGTTACGCCGTATTTGAAAAAGATACTAAGCGGATGTTGGCATTTCACACAATTTCTCAGTTAGGTTTTGTACTTGCTGCGCCAGTAGTAGCAGGTTTCTATGCTTTAACTCACGGTTTAGTTAAGTCTGCTCTATTTTTGATAGCAGGTATTTTACCTAGTCGTAATTTTAAAGAATTACAGCACCATCCTATTGATAACCGAATTTGGGTAGCATTAACGATCGCTAGTTTTTCGATTTCTGGTTTTCCCCTACTCTCTGGTTTTGGAGCAAAAGTATTAACCTCGAAAAATCTATTACCTTGGCAGGTTATTGCCATGAATATTGCAGCAGTAGGAACAGCAATTTCTTTTGCTAAATTCATTTTTCTACCTCACCAGAAAAATGAGAAAACAATCAAAGTTAGCCTGGGTTTTTGGTGGGCAATGGTACTCTTGCTCGGCGGTTTGATAGTAGCAAATGCTGTTTATTATGAAGCTTATAGTATCAAAAATATTATCAAACCACTAGTAACTATTGCTATTGGTTGGTTAGCATATCTGTATATTTTTAAGAAACTGGCGATTAAAATACCAAGAGCGATCGAAAAATTCGATCATCTAATTGGGTTTATGAGTCTAATGATAATATTACTCTTCTGGATAGCATGGACACAATTACCTTTTTTCACATGAAATTAGGACTGGCAATTAAGTCTTTGCTCGCTGCTGACTTCTCTGTGACAAACATCATTAATTGAACCAATTTTTTTTCAAGCTAACATTTAGCTAACATTTATGCTACATTGAGAACCGTGATAGCATAACTAAAGTGAGTATGAATAGTAAGTATGAATAATAAAATTAATGGAATATTGTTTCACATAAATCCAGGTGATGTCATTGCTTTTTCAGGTAATGGATCGGAGATTCCGAGATGGGGAGATTTAATATTAGACCTCTCCGGAAAAGAGAGAGTAGGGAGTAGGGAGTAGGGGGAAAGAATTGATTATTTATGTGCGATAATTGATTTGATTTTTTATTATCACCAGATGTCTATTGAAGTAATTATAGAATTATAAACATATATTGTATAACCGGATTCTATATTACTGCTAAACTTGCTGAAGCATAATTAAAGAAACATAGTTGTAAATGATTACTTTATTAATTAGTGAATAGCATGGACGCAACTTCCTTTTTTAACATAATACTACGACTGGCAATTTGGTTTTTACTCACCGCCGACTTGAGTCCGGCAAATATTATTATTGGTGTTAGTATCGCTTTTTTATTACCTCGTAGCAAAACATCCCTAGGAGCATTAAAAGATTGGTTGAGAGTATTATGGGAAATTATTGTCGCCATTCCCCAAGCTTATATTGAAGCAATACAAATTATGGTTCGTCCCCATAATGAAGAAGTTTTGGTTTGTGAAAGAGTTAAACCACAACGAACACCAGGATTGATATTTCTGGATATATTTTTAATTACTTTTACCCCCAAAACTATTGTCTTGAAATATCACGAAGGGGGGTGGTATGAAGTACACCTAGTTCAACGGAGCAGAAAAAGATGAACAACTATATTTTAATTGCTATGATTTTAGCTTTGCTTATACCTGTTTATGAAGCGTGGCAAGATGATGATATTTGGCAGAAAATGCTGGCTTTTGCTAGTATTGCTACCAAAACCTCAATTATGATGTTACTTATCTCCGTTTTGCGGGATGATTGGTCTATTGGGGTAGTTGCGGTAATTATTCTGAGTGTAGGTAATGCGGGATTAATGTTATTGGCAAATTTAATCAAAAGGTTAAACGAAGTATGATTGACATTTTAAGTTACAGCTTGATAGTTATCGGAATTATCTTCTGGTTTTGGGGAACATTCCCCCTACTCGGACATAGATCGGTTTTATTTAAACTCCACAGTCTTTCAGTTGCTGATACTCTGGGTTCGATGAGTATTGTTGTCGGTTTACTGCTCAAAATACCTAGTGAATGGCCGTTATTGCTCCTAGCACTTATTACTTTGGCGATTTGGAATACGGTTTTGGGGTATGTTTTGGCATATTGCTCTAGTCCTGATAGCCAGAAGTTAAATGTCAAAAGTCAAGGCGTTCCTGAATAAATGTACGATTTCACACGAATCAGGAGTCAGTAGGTAGAAAGGAGTTTTTCGGTGACTTTAGAGGAAGAAATAGGTATAATTTGCACTATATGTTTTGGCTGAAAATTTACCCAAAGTTGAAATTCATACCTTAAATTAGCAATGCCAAAGTTAAAAGATAGAAAATAATAGAGTCAACCTATCAATCTTTTTTCCCTAATTACGCAGAAGTTAAAAGTTAAAAGTTAAAAGTTAAAAAATGATTGATATTTATGTTTATATCATCATTGCTCTGTTACCTTTAGCAGCTTTGATGCTAGTTTTTCAAGTTAATCCCTATAATGCTCTAGTTATTCGAGCTATTTTAGGAGCAGTAGCAGCATTAGTTTATGCAGTTTTAGGCGCTGCGGATGTAGCTTTAACAGAAGCTTTAGTCGGAACAATGTTAGCTGTTACTCTTTATGTGATTGCAGTTCGTTCCTCTTTAGTAATGCGTCTGGGAATACTTAAACAGGTCGAAGTAGAAACAGAGAGTTATTTTACCGAACTCATCGCTAATATCAGACAAATTATTAATAAATACCATTTGCGTCTTGAGTTAGTTGAATATCCTAATCAACAAGCTCTAGAATGGGGGTTGCTAGCTAAAGAGGTTCACGCTATTTGTAGTCAACCAGAAGAATTACAACTCAAGGGAAAACCCACTTATCAGACTGCTATTAGAGTACATCGTCTGTTTGAAATTATGCAAAAGGAATTAACTTCATCACAAACAAGTGTGACATACATAATTGTACCAAACCAGGAGGATAAACATTAATGAAATGGGTTTATTTTTTAGCAGGAATAGCATTGTTCGTTAAAGTGCTAATTATGCCAAACCCCATAGCAGAAGGGGATGCAATTTCTATTGTTGACTCAATAGTTGCCGATAGTGGAGTAGCTAATGTGGTTTCTGGGATCATTTTTAGAAATCGACTCTATGACACAATTTTTGAAGTAGTAGTATTTACGATCTCTATTTTGGGTGTTCGTTTTTTATTAGCAAATGAACAACCCACCGAAACAGTTTATCAATTTAGCGATCGCCCTTCAATAGTATTGGCGCGTTTGGGAGCGACTATTTCCGCGTTGGTGAGTATCGAGTTAGCAATTCGGGGACATCTGAGTCCGGGGGGTGGTTTTGCTGCGGGGGTAGCAGGAGGAACTGCCATTGGTTTGATTGCTATTACTTCATCATCGGAGCAGATGGAAAAAATATATAAAAAATGGAATGCTGCTACCTGGGAAAAAATTTCAGTTTTAATATTTATTGTATTGGCAGCGATAACTCTCATGGGAGGAGAATTACCCCAAGGAGAATTAGGAGGGTTAGTCAGTGGGGGAATTATTCCGATACTGAATATTTTGGTAGCGCTAAAAGTAGCATTAGGTTCGTGGGCAGTTATTTTGTTGTTTATTCGTTATCGAGGGTTGTTGTGAGGAAGATGGGGTGATAGGGAGATGGGGTGATGGGGTGATGGGGTGATGGGGGGATATGGTTTTGATAGTGAGAAGAATAAGAATATATGACTGAAAATCGCCAAAATTTAATTAATAACCATGAAGATTTAGAGGTGTATCAAATTTCTTTGAATACTGCTATGGAAATTTTTTATGGAAATTTTTGAAATTTCTAAAAGTTTTCCCTAAAGAAGAAACATATTCCTTAACTGACCAAATTAGGCGTTCTTCTCGTTCTGTCTGTGCTAATTTAGCAGAAGCATGGAGGAAAAGACATTATAAAGGTTCATTTTTATTAAGATTGAATGATGCTGAAGCTGAAGCAGCAGAAAGTCAGGTTTGGCTAAAGTTTGCAGTTAAATGTCAATATTTGGATCTAGAAACAGCAAGACAACTGTATAGTCAATATAACCAAATTTTGGGAATGATTGTGAAAATTACCAAAAACGTTGATAAATGGTTGTTGAAAAAAACTTAAGTTGATGTGTTATATCAAATCTGGATAATTAGTTATTGTAGTCATTGCGACTGGAACGGAGTGAAAGGAAGCAATCTCAAGGGTGTCGCAAGATTGCTTCCTATCGTCGCTGCGGACGACTATTCAACCGGATTCTATATTAGTCCAGTAGGGTACGTTAGGCGAGCAAAATTATATAGAATCCGAATATACCCCACTACCCAATCACCCAATCACCCCACCACCCCATCTCCCCATCTCCCCATTTTGGGGATGATTGTGAAAATGACCAAAAACGTTGATAAATGGTTGTTGAAAAAAACTTAAGTTGATGTCTTAGTCCAGTAAGATGCGTTAGGTGGCCAAGATTATATAGAATCCCCCCATCTCCCGAACTCCCTAGCTCCCCACTTCCCTATCCCCCCATCTTCCCAGCTCCGAATCTCCCCATCCCATTTAATCAACAGCATATTCTGTAAACTTTCTCATAAAGGGTGTATGAAATCCTAAAACAATATCTTTTTTTGCGACTCCATTCATTACTAATTCCTCTGCAATATCCACTTCAGTTCCATTCCACTGAATCCAAATTTTTTCACCTTTAATATCAATATGAATCGGACAACTATGAATTAAATGTTCTTTTTTCCAACCAAAATAAACAATCTGATAATGGTCTCGTACAGTATCAAAAATTGGCTGTACTTCGATTTCTCCATAAGCAGGTTTATTTTTGCTATATTCTAACAAAAATTCCTGGACTAAATGACGATATTTTTCTAGTTTTTCCATTCTGTAATTACCTCTTTTTCTGGGTTATAAATAATTAGTTTTACTTGATTTTCATTAACCATTAATTGAGTAAATTCAAGTTGAAAAAAGCTGTTATAAGTATTCACAGGTACAGCTAAATAGAGTATTCGCTCAGGTTCATCCTGTCTTAGTGCCGCCCGATAATTAATAAATTGTCCCAAGGCAGTATGAAATTCAGAAATAGCTGATGATTTTGGTAAGAAACTCTTAATTTCAACTGCTATCTTTTGATTATCTTTTTGTGCCCCAATAAGTTGTTCTGCACCAAGATCGATAGATATATCTACACCACCGAAACTAACAGATAATGGGTCATGGGTAATTGACCATCCATCTTTTATTAGAGCATTTTTAACTTCCTGATGGAAAAAATCCCTGGCTGACATTGGTTTTTTATGCTTATTATAGCAATACGCTAGGATTACTATATATTGTACCAAATCGGTTTCTCAAAAGCCCAGTGGTGGACTGACACACCTTAAATAGTGCATTATAGTGTAGGTTGGGTTGAGGGACCGAAACCCAACAATAGTAGGGTTTTGTTGGGTTTCACTCCGTTCAACCCAACCTACATTTTTAGATGAGACATTCCACTACTGGAGTCTCCCCATCACCCCATCACCCCATCACCCCATCACCCCATCACCCCATCACCCCATCACCCCATCAGCGCAAACCCGCACAAATAAACCCACTCCAATATTCAGGATGCTCGAATGGATACTCTTGTTTACACACTGCCTTTAATCGTATATCTTTTGTTCTCAATATCTTTTCTTCCAACGACACCCGCTTCTCATATTCTGCCTGCAACTGTTCATACTCTGGAGTATCTTCCGCACAACCATCGCGCTTTTGTTTTGCCGCTGCTTTCTTCTGAGATGCTAGCTGCAACTTCTCATTCAGCAACTGCTCTAACTCTTGATAATATTGCCTCTCAAACTCCTTCCCTGTTAAATGCCGTAAATCTTGTTGAGCTTTTTGCAACGCTTGGGGACGATTCAAACCTGCTTTTCGTTTTTGATGATAAAATAACGAAAACAATGATGTTGATAAGTCATCTACTGCCCATAAGGAGCTAATTACACCCCTGGCACCTGCACATAAAAAACCTGTATTTAAGGTCATGGTATCATCAGTGATTTCTGTGGTTCCGAGATTGGTTTCGCAGCAGGAGAGGAATACTTCGTCTAAGTCGAGGAAGCGGAAGGCAGGAGATAACAAGTCGCTCAATGTAATCCGGCCATTTGCTTTTCAAGCACCCACTTTTGCTACTCTATCGCCCGTTCGTATTGCCGTTCTACTAGACTTACCCAAACTTACCCATACCATAATTGCATGAGCTTTAGAGCTAGCTTCCTGTTTCACTGAAGACCACTGACCGCAGTCTGTAACTTATCTTCTCCGCAGGCTTAAAATCGCTTGGAACTCAAGCTACTGATGCACATAGTTTTCCAAATTCACAGCAGCGTTAAAGTCTCTGTCAGCAGTAAAACCGCAGTTGCTGCATTCATAAGTTCTCTTATGTAATGGCATTTTCTGTTTCTGTCCACAGTGAGAACACAATTGAGAACTTGGATAAAATCTATCGGCTATTACTAACTTTGAACCATACCAATCACACTTGTACGATAGCTGACGCTTAAACTCATAAAAACCACAGTCTGCTATGGCACTTGCCAGCTTGTGGTTTTTGAGCATACCACTCACATTCAAATCCTCTATCGCTATGGTGCTGTGGTTTTTAGCTAACCAAGTCGTGATTTTATGGAGTGCGTCGGCTCTGATATCAGCTACTTTTTTGTAAGCTTTTGCTAGTTTTTTTACGGCTTTAGCTCTGTTTTTGGAGCCTGGATCTTTTTTATTGATACGGCGTTGATAACGAGTTAATCGTTTTTTAGCTTGTTTGTAGGCTTTGACGTTAGCATAGGTTGTTCCATCACTACAAGTTGCTAGAGTATTTATGCCTACATCTACACCGATAACAGCTCGTTTGCTTGGTGCGCATTCCCTTGCGCCTGTCGGCGACGCGGGGTCGCATCCGCTTTTAGGAGTAGGTTTGGGCTGACATTCATATTTAAAACTAATGTACCAATCACCCGCGCGTTTGGATATTCTCACATTTTTCACTGGCACAGAAGGTAAGATTTCATAAGTTTTTACTATTCCTATTCTGGGTAATTGTATGTAATTTCCTTGAATAATTTTAATACTACCTTCTAAATAGAAACTGTCTTTTCCCCCCTTTTTCTTAAACTTAGGAAATCCACGTTTGGGAATAGTTAAAAAGTTTTTAAATGCCCTTTCTAAATCTCTTAATGCCTGTTGAGGGGCACATTTTGAGACTTCATAATACCAGGGATTTTGACTTTTAACTTCAGCAACCAAACGTCTATGCAAAGTGATAGAACTAGGCCGTTTCTTGGTTTCTTCAGACTCAGAAATACAAGTTGCTAATCCCCAATTATAAGCATGACGAGCTACACCTGCGTGTTTAGCAAGTATGGTTTTTTGTTTATTATTAACTTTGAGTTTAGTCCTTATTGATTTCATTTGATTGTTTTTGTTGACACTCCTAGCAGTTCTGCTGCTTCAGGTATAATTAAAGTTGTTATAAGTAATCAGAGGTACGGCTAAATAAAGTATTCGGTCAGGTTCCTTCTGTTTTAGTGCTACCCGATAATTAATAAATTGTCCCAAGGCAATATGAAATTCATAAATAGCTGATGATTTTCCTAAGAAAATCTTAATTTCAACTACTATCTTTTGATTATCTTTATTCTGCCCAATAAGTTGTTCTCCACCGAGGTTAATAGACATATCTACACGACCAAAACTAACAAATAATGGGTCATGGGTGATTGAGCATCCATCTTTATATTAGAGCATTTTTAACTTCCTGATGAAAAAAATCCCTGGCTGACATTGGTTTTTTTTATGCTTATTATAGGAATCCTAAATCGTCCAGTAGTCCAGTAGGGTGCGTTAGACGGCCTAAATTTAGACGATGAAAGGGATTTAGCAATCCGTCGTAACGCACGATTTTAGGTGTGTTAGTCCACTACTGAACTACAAACTACTCTACTTTGCCCTTGCACCTGTTCTTGGAGTTTTATCAGGAAACGGGCAAACTTTGCTGCGTCGCGATAGCTCTCCAGCATAGTATTAGATACTTTAAAAATTTCAGACCAGCTTAATGTTGAATAAATCGCATAGTCAGCATTTGAATATGCTGGCCTTGATAAGATTTTGCGATCGGTTAGCAAGATGCCGTCTTTAGCATTGTGATTTCCGCTAGTATCTATTAAAGCCAGAATTTTTTCTCCCGGATCGAGATAGCCATATCTATGTATGGCATTGGAAAGCTTGTCCAGAGGAATCGCAGGGGCTAGATAGACGTCTTCGTGTTCGTAGTTTTTGGGCAAATTTTTTTGAACGAAAGGAACCAAGGGATCGTCACTGGGTTCGGTTAACATATAAGCACGAGATTCTAGCTCCTTTAAAATATCGCCCTTTGACTTTTTGCCTTTGAGAACTGACCAAACAGCAAAGCCAGTACCAAGGGCAATCAAAGCCACACCGCCAGTCATAATGCTTAATCCACCGAGAGCCGAGATGGTAGTAGTAATCGCTGCCGCTCCCGATAGAGAACCTGCCACACCCAAGGCGCCAGCACCAGTCCAAATAGCAACGGCTACAGTTGCACTGGTTAAAACTCCTACTGTTCCTGCAATTCCCAAATTTACATAGTCTTTTCCGTCCATTCGAGTTAGCAGAGCCACCGATAGCAGTCCGGCAGCTCCAATTAAGGCAGCACCACCAGTTACTACTACCAAGCCACCCAACATTCCCAAACCTCCAGCAGCAACAGAGCCGCCTCCTAAAGTAGCTAAAGTTGCAGTGGTAGTCGCACCGCCACTTAAGCTACTGATAGCAACGCCCGTTCCCGCTTTTGCTCCCAAGACGCTGAGAGTGCTTGTTATTGTTGGCACTAATGCTGCTGCTGCTGATGCTACATCTTTCTCTTGAATAACTAGCCCAACAAGTGCAAGAGAGGCAGATCGGTATGTTGGAGGAATGTCAGCTTTTGCGATGAGCCATTCCATCAATTTAGCCGCTATAAGTTTTGCATATTTAGCAAAGTCTTTTTCTTCTGCTTTTTCCTCTGCTTCGCTCAAATCGCTGTGGAATTTAGCTACTGCGTACTGGACAACTTTGCTCTCAGTTTGTTCGTTTGACTCGCCCTTAACAGCTAGACTGTAAGCCAGATTGTAGATATACTTTTCCTTGTCCGTGAGTTTGTTGCTGCTCTCGATCGCCTCCTGAAGAGGATCATTTTGCGAGTCGCTTTTTTCACCTAAAACCCTGGCTAATAAATAAAGCGTTTTGCTGGTTTCTGAAATGTCAGAATTTTCTATAAATCCATCTAGGAATTCTAAGGTTTTTTCCTCTCCGTCAGAAATTTTCTCGCCATTGCGAACTTTCTCCCAAACCGATAAATAGTCATCCTCTTTTTGACCGCTCAGTTTTTCCTTAATCAACTCAACGATGATAAAGTCTACGGTAACTGCCTTAGATTTAGCGCTTGCCGTTAAGTAAACTTGCTTGAGTTGCTCGGGAAGATTAGAACCAGCAACAATAGCATTCAAATCTGTTAATGCTGCAAAATCTGGTACTGGTTCGCCAGCGCGAACGTATTGGTAAGTTCCTTTGATGCACTTTTTCTTCCCCTTGTTTAACTTAGATTTTGCCAAGGTATCTACGATCGCCTCTTCTATTCCTTTCAAACGAGAATTGTTACTGGCGATCGAATACCGTTGGCTAATGTCTTCATCTAGTTTGGCAGATTCCATTACATAATCGAGCAAGTCTAATGCTACTAAATCTCGAACAAACTTACCATTTTCCAAAGATTGGTAAATGGCATTGCAACGGTCTTTCGTCAGTTCCTTCTTAATGAAGTTAGCTTGATTTATTTCTCCGTAAATACTGTCACCAGTTGTTCCGTTGGGATCGTAAAGAGTATGACAAATTAGAGTCACGTCGTTTCCTTTAAGACCGACGCCTTTAACTGTCAACTTGGAGTTTTCCTTCAGTCGTCTGGGAATCTTAACCTTAATAGTATACCCCGATCGCAAAGTAACACTTTGACTTCCACCCCATCGAGCATTTTCAACAGGAACGAAAATTTGATACTTTTCTTCAAAGTTACTATTTACCGTATCCGCACTAGCACTCTTAGTTGCCTCTGGTAATAGTTCCATCGCTGCTAAAGAGACAACGCCAGCAGCCGACAGTTTCATAAAACCTCTGCGATTTAGCTGGGAAATATTCCCATCGCTCATTTCAGTATTGGACATAATTCCTCTAAAGTTAGTGTTGAGACTGAATTTATCCTAATCCTAATTTAGCATCTGGATGTATGGCTACTCCTAACAATAAAACTCGTCATCCAACCAATAGCATCGCCGAACTAAAAAACCAAATCGAAGCCAAACTCAAAGATTCATCGGGCAAAATTCAAACAGGAAATCTCGGACAAACTTGGTTAGTTTTAGCCGAATTAGCTAACAACAAAAACCCTGAAGAAATCGCCAAACAATGCTGCGAAAAATTAAATCTTGGCTTCGACTGGGAAAAAGATTTGCAAGGTCAAGGAAAACTGTTAGGAGGAACAATCTTTGAATTACGACAATACGGCATTACCATGTCAGAAAAAATAGATTTTTCCTCACCACCAACTATTAAACAAATCCAGACAAATAATCATCTGATAATTTCTCTCTATCCCAACGAACAAACTGCCAAAAAAGCAGCAGAATTTAACTTTGATTTGCTCCGTTTACTTTGTTACCTGCACAAGATTTTGTGGGCGTATGCTCAGAGTCGCTATCTGAAAGAATTACTCAAAAAATCTGCCATAGAAATTCAAGAATATATCCAAGAAATCCAGAAATATCAAAACCCTAGTTTAAATCTCAAACCACTACAAAAAATATTAGTAGAATCTCAAAAAACTTTATCTGACTATTCAATTAACTTAGGCTATTTCGACAGTCAAATCCGCACCATAGAAATTAATCTGCTCAACTACCAAATACGCTTAGATATAATCAGAGAAAAAGCCACATCAAAAGCCGTCGAAAATCTATTACCAGAAAACATTCCCACTCCAATTTCCCAACTTTCCAAACTAACAATAAATGGAGAATATATTTCATCAATATTAGCTCGTTTGATAACCACCCCCGGAGTCACAACCGACCTCAAATTTCTCGAAAAATTCCCTCAAGAAATAACCGAAAAATATCTGCTACAAATGCAAAAAGATTATGCCAATCTCAGCCCCAAATTAAAACTATTAGAAGACCTAATAAACTCCATTCGTGGGATCACAGAAATAGAACAAGCAGAGAGCGATCGCCACTTTCAAGAACTTGTCGCCATTCTCGGTGTGGGATTAGGTGCAGGTGCCAGCGTTGCCTCCATTTCTGGTCATTTTCCTTATGTCAATAGTAGTACCAGAGCTAGTCATCATCCAGTAGGCAAATTTCTGTC
This sequence comes from Dapis brunnea BLCC-M229, assembly GCF_050015995.1. Classification (NCBI taxonomy): domain Bacteria; kingdom Bacillati; phylum Cyanobacteriota; class Cyanophyceae; order Oscillatoriales; family Microcoleaceae; genus Dapis; species Dapis brunnea. The sequence continues at coordinate 73,820 of NZ_JBNHEP010000107.1, forward strand.
TAAATATTCAGTACCCGAACCCTGGTTAGCACCAGGAATCTCAATTATATTTAGTTTGGGTGCCAGCATTATTGGTATAGTGGGAGTTAAACTATGGTGGAAGATAACGAAAAAACGAAAGCAAAATTCTCGGCAATAACTAAAAATATTAGAGTAGTAGGGCGTCTATTTCAGTGGGTAAGTTTGAGCAACTCAAAACCTCTCCCCCAACCCCTCTCCTACTCCGAGAGGGGAGTAATGAGATTGTAGGTTGGGTTGAGGAACGAAACCCAACACCAATAAATTAGCGTTTGGTTTGTGGGCAGTTAGTTGTTTTCAGTTTGAAAGAGACCTCTCCCCCAACCCCTCTCCTACTCCGAGAGGGGAGTAATGAGATTGTAGGTT
>NZ_JBNHEP010000107.1:74303-178189 GCF_050015995.1 Dapis brunnea BLCC-M229
GTTGTTTTCAGTTTGAAAGAGACCTCTCCCCCAACCCCTCTCCTACTCCGAGAGGAGAGAAGCTCCCCCTAGGGGGTCGGGGGGTTAGGTTTTACCCAATGATTGTGGGTAAAGAGCGAGTCAATGAAGACCTCTCCCCCAACCCCTCTCCTACTCCGAGAGGAGAGAAGCTCCCCCTTCTCTTGCAGGGAAGGGGGTCGGGGGGTTAGGTTTTAGCCTAGACGCGCTAGACGTTGCATCCAAGGTCCCTACAGGGTTTGCTAATGTTGGGTTTCACTATCGTTCTACCCAACCTACATTTCTATACCCAAGTCATTGCGACTGTAACGGAGTGGAAGGAAGCAATCTCAGGGGTGCGCGGAGATTGCTTCCTATCGTCGAATGACGATTGTTCAACCGGATTTTATATAACGTTCCTACAGGTGTTGCTAATGTTGGGTTTCACTATCGTTCTACCCAACCTACATTTCTGGTGTTGTCTATAAAAACATTATTAATGCTCAAAAATATCCTTATACTGTAATAAATCTAATCCCACAAACACAGGTAAACATTCAAAACATTGCTGTGCTAACTCCCATCTTTCCTCACGTTTTAACATCCCAATTAACTTCTCCCTAACACTCAATAAATACCGCACATCATTAGCAGCATAACTTAATTGTTCCTCTGTTAAATTCTCTGCATTTCCCCAGTCAGAACTTTGAGCAGATTTATCTAACTCTACTTTTTCTAACTCCATTACTAACTCTTTTAAACCATGTTTACCTGTATAAGTTCGTGCTAACTTACTAGCAATTTTTGTACAGAAAATTGGGGAAACTTTAATATCTAAATGATGCTGTAACATTGCTACATCAAACCTGGCAAAATGAAATATTTTAACTACGCCAGTTGCCTCCATTAATTGTTTTAAATTCGGCGCTTCTTGTTGCCCTTTTTCAATACGAATAGCTGTAACTTTGCCTTTATTATCACATAACTGGACTAAACATAAGCGATCGCGCGATGGTAATAATCCCATTGTTTCTGTATCAACTGCAATACTATCAGCTTGCAAATAATCAGATAACATAGCCTCGGTTAAATCGCGATCGCATACTTGAAAATCACTCATTACTCACCTAATAATTACTAAGATTTTTCTAGACTTAGCAATTATACATTAGAAAGTAACAAGTATTGGGTGCAGAAGGCCAATGATTTTCCATTGCTTAAAAATTCATGTATACCAGTCGCCATTACTGGCAGCGATCGCTTTTTGGATAGGTAAAAGGAGATCGCCTTATTTCCCTAAATTAACTCCGAAGCTTTAAGTCGTCCTTCCAAAGGTTCGTACTCATCCTCCAGCAACCAAAACTGAGCCTCATCATAATTATCGCTCTGAAAAATCAGACGATAGCCTTCAGCAGGATCGTAAATGTGACACCTTCCGTCTGAAGCACCGAGCAACAAAAGTAGATAAGGAGGAGACAAAGCAGGATCTATCCATACTTCGCTAAATTGCCAATTATCTTTTACTAGGTCGAGTTCTGGGGATAACATGGTATTGGTTTTTGTCATTTATTTTGATTTCGCCATAATAAAGTGCAATGCGACTACCGTCAGGACTAATTCTATAACCAATGGGTTCTGCAAACAGCATTCCATAGCGGTCATATCCCCTAACAGTATCAGTAAACTCTCCTCTTTCAATTATAGTCCGAGCAACCTGGTTCATAGTAGCTTCATCATTAAATACATGAGCTGCACGTCCTTTTCTCAAAAGTCTTTGCATTTGAGGAGTATCTGGCAAATGCTTGGCAACCTGTGTGGAGTCAAGAACAATTGGACGATTAATTCCGCTCATTTAATTCGTTAATTGGTTTCTCTTTGTAATGATTATAGAGGATAAGTAGGTCTTTGATTTCAGAACTTCACGTTCTACTACTACTACAAATTCCCGACTTCTTGGCGATCGCTATCCCTAACTCCTTCTAAATCACAATCAACCCACTTTGAAGCTCCAACTCCGTCACCCCAAGCACAATAGCAATTAAATCTCCATCTACAAAAATTCCCGTACCTTCTCCCGTACCTACAGAAGCAGGTCCTAAAACAATTCCATCACCACCAAATGCAATTATCCTATCATTTTCCAAATTATTCATATCGGTAATTATTGCATAGTCACTACTACCAGCAAAACTGTAAAAAGCAACATTGCTATTACCCAAAACAAAGGTATCAGTTCCCGCACTACCACTCAAAAAATCAATCTCATTTTCTCCAGACTCACGACCTGCACCAATAATAAAATCGTTACCCAACCCCCCAATAATAGTATCATCGCTCAGGTCTCCACTGAGAGTATCATTCCCCTCTCCACCATCAATAAAATCATCATCCTTACCACCAAATATTAAATCGTCACCCTCTCCTCCACTCAACTCATCATTACCCAACTCTCCTAGGAGAAAATCTAAATCAAAACCACCATCAATTAGATCGTTACCTTTTCCTCCACGAATAGTATCGTTACCTGAGTTACCTTCCAGACGGTCATTATCTCTGTTGCCGAAAATAATATCATTCCCTTCATTGCCAAAAACACTGTCATTAGCTTCATTACCCAAAATACTGTCGTTTCCTATCCCACCTTCTAGGCGATCGCTATCTTCATTACCAAAAATACTGTCATTACCGACATTTCCAAAAATAGTATCGCTGCCAACATTACCACGGAGACTATCATCACCAACACCCCCATCTATTTCATCGCTACCTGTATTACCCCGGATAGTATCATTCCCTTCACCACCACGGAGACTATCATTATCTTCATTTCCCAGAATACTATCATTACCACCTTGCCCATCAATAGTATCTATTCCAACATTGCCAAAAATAGTGTCATCATCTATTCCCCCAACAATACTATCACTTCCCGAATTACCAAACAGACTATCATTAGCTGCTTGCCCATCAATAGTATCATTGCCACCAAGGCCAAAAATGGTATCACTATTAAGAGTACCTTGAATAAATTGAGGAGTATTATTACCAATAATTGAACCTGGAGGAAATTCACCTTCGGGGAGAAAAGGAGGCTGAGTCGGAATATTTACACCATCTATAATGCTAGAACTATTAACATCAATTCTGCCATTTTCTAAGGTGACAGAACCAGAAATTGTAATAGGTTGATTTGGCTGTAAATCTAATGCTATGGCATTAAATTCATCTAATAAATTAATAAAGTATATTTGACCGTTAGAGTTGAGAATAAATTGATTATCATTAACTACAAAACCAACAGTTCCAGAGATAGTTTGTAGACCGACAATTGGTGGTGGTGGTCTTGTACCATCCGGATTAATTAGAATTGTATTAATTAGGTTAAGTCGGTTATCTTCTATGTTGACAAAACCTGTTACTCTAACTAATTGACCAACCTGTAAACCTAAGATTGAAGTATTTAGTTCATCTATGAGGTCAACAAAAAAGTTTTGACCATTATCTGCCGTCAGAATAAAAGTATCGTTACCAGTAATAGAAAATATTGTTCCTACTATTTCTGTTAATGTTAATTCTAACTGGGAGATGGTTCTGATGGTTATCATAATTGATTATTTGAGTTCATTCTCTTCTGAAACTTTTGTAGGGAAGTTCCATGGAACCTCCCTACTATTTTTATTGAGATATATAGCCTTCCTAAGTCATATGTAAAAAAGGGTAGAGATGGTATATTTATCCATTATTTGATTCCCAAAGTTTATGAAACTACAGGTTCAATAATTAATAATTAACAATTAATAATTAATAATTACCTCTTCTTAAAAAAAAGAGGATTGGTTAAAAGGAAAATTTTTTCTCCTTGAAAGAAGAGGCTTTAAACCTGATTTTTTCGGTAATTTTATGAAATTTAGGATTGCTATATTTTGTATGTAGACGTAAAACAAAAGCGAAATGTTTCATCAACTATCAAATATAGATAAGTAGATTATCCTGAAAATGTTTTTGGTGAGGGGAGGTAAGAATAAAAAATTTTTTTTGAGGTTTAAGAGTATTATTCAAAAACTTCTTTCCTTGAGCATAACTTCCTTATGCCTCTTGTCTTATAAGAAGGATAAATTTTAACGCCGACTCAGTTATTAATTAATAATTTTTCAGGCACAAACTATCATTATTAAAACATTAGATATGGTGAGTTGGATTAAGTAAAAAAACTATAATTATTTTTGGGTGATTCTACAGTTTAACCCAACCTAAAGGGCGTAGTTGCGTGGCACAGCTAAAAGTGTGCATTAATGTAGTGCCGTGTCAAGACTAAAATTGTGGTTTAGGAGCAAGCAACCTAGAAGACCTCTCCCTCAACCCCTCTCCTGCTTTTGAGAGGGGAGAAATCCCCCCCTTCCCTTGCAGGGAAGGGGGTTCGGGGGTTAGTTTTTTTTTACCCACATTTTCAAGCTTGACACGACAGTAGTGGACTGACACACCTAAAATAGTGCATTAGCTTTTTTCGTCTCGCACCCCATAACCCCATCTCCCCATCACCCCATCCCCCCATTTTCTAATGCACAAAATTAGCTGTGTCAGTTTAGTAGTGGACCGTTTCAGCTAAAATAGTGCGTTAGATTTGTCATTGCGAACGACAGTGAAGCAATCTCCAGACACTTTTCTATTGCAACATTTAAGATGAAACAGTCCAGTAGGGTGCGTTAGACAGCTAAAATCTAAGATTTGACAGAAATTTAACAATCTGTCGTAAGACACCATTTTAGATGTTCAGGTCTAGTAGTAGACTGACACACCTAAAACTGTGGAATAGATTTTTGTTTCTAGGTGTCTTTTTCTCCCTACCCTCCCCACCCTTCCCACACTTCCCACACTCCCCATCTAACGCACCATTTAAGGTGTGGAGCGTCCAGTAGTGGCGTGACACGCTTCAAATCTTGCAATAGTAGGGGCGAGTTCCGTGTCAAATTAATGAGGTTCAAGCATATTCAAATGAACCCAACCCCAAGGATATAATGCACCGTTTTAGATGTGTTCGTTTACTACAATATTAAGTAGATGAAAAAAATTATTTGTGTATCTACTAATCGGCTATAATCACAATTCTCTCTTGCTTATATTCTCCAAATATTCAATTAATTCTGTCGAGCTACTGATAATATCAATGTCATAAAATATGGCTACATTCTTGAATTATATGAAGTCCGGTTATACAGTTATCCTATTTGCTACTTCCCATCAATATAGACCTTACTCGATATACTCTTAAATAATTTCCTTGCTTAAATTATACCTTTTTTTCTAACTTATGACTTATGACTTCTTCTCCCTACTCCCCTACTACTGATTCGACTGACTGAGGAAAAGCATCAGGTTTAACTAAAATTTTGGCAATTTTTCGATTACGAATTACTTCTACTGCTAAACTCTCCCCAACTAAACTTTTTTCTACTTCTTGTTGAACTTCTATTGGACTTTTAACTGCTACTCCTCCTACTTTTTGAATCACATCTCCTTGACGTAAACCAGCTTTTTCTGCGGGAGAATTTTCTATAACTCGCGTAATTACTACACCTTGATTATCCTTAATTTTAGTCTCCAATTGTCTATTGATTTCATCCTTTACTTCCGGAGTTAAATCAACCATTGAAATACCTAAAAATGGATGTTCTACTTTCCCATACAGAAATAATTCATCAGCAATTCTTTTTGCCGTTTCTATCGGAATAGCAAACCCTAATCCCTGAGCATCCGCTCTAATAGCTGTATTAATACCAATTACTTCACCTCGATCGTTCAAAAGTGGCCCGCCGGAGTTGCCAGGATTAATTGCAGCATCTGTCTGAATAAAGCGAACTCGTTTGTCTGGAATACCTACTTGGGAACTGGTACGACCAATAGCACTAATAATTCCCACTGTGACAGTATTGTCTAAACCCAGAGGATTACCAATAGCGATCGCCCATTGTCCCGGAATTAATTGTTCTAATTTGCCCATAGACACCTCTGGCAAATCTGTGGCCTCGATTTTAATTATCGCTACATCAGTCAGTGAGTCTACACCTTTAACCACACCCTCAAAAACTCGGCCATCTTTTAGTGTCACCTTAACGGTATCTGCTCCATCAACAACATGAGCATTTGTAATTAAGCGACCATCAGCACTAAGAATCACCCCAGACCCAGTACCACGCTTAGTTCTTTCTTCTGGAACAGGCAAATTTTCGCCAAAGAAACGTTTTAATAGAGGATTTTTTAAAGCTTCTGGAACTTGATTTGTTAACTTTTTAGCTGCATCAATACGGACTACTGCTGGACCTACTTTTTCCACTGCTTCAGCAATAAAATTATGGTTAGTGGAGGAAACTAGACCATTTCCAGAAGTTGCAGCAGATGGCCGATCTGTTTGCTGCTCGACGACAGGTATTGCATCAGGGTCTATAACCAATTTTTTAGCTTCGATATAATGATGACCCAACCATCCTGTCCCACCACCAATAGACAATAGAGAAAAATACAGGGTTAATTGTTTGAAGGATAAAGTCATTTGTTTTTCCGCTAGATAATCCTATTTTTAAATATTTGGATAGGAGGGAAGGGGGCGGATATTACCACATTCCCATTAACAAAAACAATTTACTTGTTTATTTATTTAGTCAGTTGAGCACTGTAGATGAAGACTAACAATAAAAAAAATCATTAATAGTCCTACTTTAAATTAGATTTAAAGTTAATGAGAGTTTGGCTCAACTGCCATTGTTTAGGTTGACTGGAAGTTCCCAGTGATTTTTATATTAATATCATTATACTTCTACATAATCAGGTACGTACTTTCTGGCAAATATCAATAAGATTTACTATTTTACCTAAAAAAATAACGACATAAATGTTGAGTCTATATCTGAAATTACCATGATTCATCAGTAATTCACCCCTAAATTGGCTTTTCATGGACTTAAGATTTTTTAATATTGATTAATTCTCAGTAATATCATGTCTCTTTTGAATACCCACAATAAAAAATTGAGGGAACAGGGAACACTTAACTGGGAACAGGGAATAGGGATAAATTTATCAGAGAAAAGATTTTTATTATGGCTAATTAATGAGACTTGATATAAAAAGATAAATCGATTTTAATTTTATACTAAAAATTGGCGATGAACTTGTTTGAGTATGGAAGAGAAAGATATATCTCCAATAGACATCTCTGAACAAGATATATATTTTTTGTAATAGTAGGGAATACTTAACTGGGAATAGGGAACAGTTCATTAATGAATAATGGATAATGGATAATTGATAATTACCTCGGGTTTTAACCGAGAGGATTGAATTATCGGAAATATTATTTCTTTTCTCTTGGTCGATTGGATATGGCGTTAACGAAGTGGCTCTGCAAGAGCGGGAAACCTCGCCATCCCATCCTGACGCAATGCTCCGCAAACGACCGCTTTTTCTCCTTGCTGATGAGAGGCTTTAAACCATAATTATTTAATTATTAATTATTAACAATTAATAATTCGGTAAGATATTTTCAGGAAAAAGGTACGGAAAATGATGAGTATTCCGAACTTTTACAACTCTAGCTTATGCTAAATCAAGGGTAAGTTTATTTTCTGGAGATATTTAATAATCTAATAATATTGTTTCTGAATAATTAGTAATCAAAAAAAAATTATATTTTCTACTCTCTTGTACTTTATTTCTCCTCTCTATTCCCTCTTCCCGATCGCGATTTATTTATCAGGATTCAACCAGACATGAGATAATATATTATCTAGTGTTATTATTTGAGTTATATTAAATAAAATAAGTAGAGTTAATCTTAGATTATGCCGAGTGCTATTACCAAAAATCAGAAACAACAATTAACACAAATAAAATCAGAACATCAAATCCTGAATAAAATCTTTTCTATTGATATAATTGCTCCCATAATCTTAGGGATTATTGTATTACTCACATGGGAAATTTCGGTACGAGTAATGAATATTCCTCCCTATTTATTGCCAGGACCGATATTAGTAGTCAAGACAATGATTGAGGAATGGAATTCATTATTTACTTCTTTGCTAATTACTATCAAAATTACAGTTGTTGCTTTGGCTGTAGCAGTTTTTTCTGGGGTATTGATTTCTATGTTATTTGCTCAGAATAAATTGATTGAAAGAAGTTTATTTCCTTATGCGGTAATTTTGCAGACTACTCCTATTGTTGCTATTGCTCCTTTGATTATTATTTGGCTTAGAGATAATACTTTTGCCGCATTAATTCTTTGTGCTTGGATTGTAGCATTTTTTCCAATTATTTCTAATACAACTTTGGGATTAAATAGTGTTGATAAAAATTTGAGCGATATGTTTAAATTGTATGGAGCTTCTCGTTGGCAAACTCTAATTTATTTGAGATTTCCTAGTGCTTTACCTTATTTTTTAGGGGGCTTAAGAATTAGTGGTGGTTTAGCATTAATTGGTGCGGTAGTCGCTGAGTTTGTTGCAGGTACTGGAGGCGCTCGTTCTGGCATTGCTTATCAGATTTTAATGTCTAGTTATAATTTGCAAATTCCGAGAATGTTTGCTGCTTTATTTTTGACAACTGGTTTAGGAATAGCTATTTTTGTGTTGTTTACATTTTTGTCAGATTTTCTGTTAAAAGATTGGCATGAAAGTGCTGTGAAGAAAGATGGTTAAAATCAAAGTATAAGGATTAACTGATAACTAACAATTACAGCGCTTTCCGTTGTTATAAGGTACACCCATCCCGTGCAAGATGTCCGCACTACAATATTTTTATCATTGACCCCATACATCATTTCTCCGAAATTTGCTGTATATCTACTCAGCAATCGTTTTTTTCTAAAAATCAAAACTTATTTTATCTGTTCTATCCATACCTACTTGACTGTTTCATCTTAAATCTTGCAATAGATGTAGGTTGGGTTGAGAGACGAAACCCAACAACAATCTTTCTCCCCTACTCCCTAATACACTATTTTAGCTAAAACAGTCGATTACTGGCGCGTCAAGCTTGAAAATGTGGGTTAAAAAACCTAACCCCCCAACCCCCTTCCTATCCCCTCTCCTTGCAGGAGAGAGGTTGGGGGAGAGGTCTTCTAGCTAAATTCACTATTTTCCTATTTTTTTAATTAAATAAAAGGTCATATATTTAGTATACAATCAAATCAAATTAAACATTGATTAATTATTTTCTATCTCAACAATTTGCCTCACCTATTCTACTTCTAATTCCAAAGCTGTAACAATATTATTTATTAGGAGTTGGAAAATCGTCAAAAAATTTTTTGTAGAAGTTTTCAACATTTTGTTTATTATAGTCAGGATATCTCTTTAACGCTTCATAAGCAATTGGATGGCGAGTTATTTGATATATCTTGCGTAAAGCAGGTTCAACTTCTTCTCGAACACTACTAATTGGATCATTACGCCACTTGTCAATTAAAATATCAATAACTGGTTTTGGATCGATATCTTTATTTTTTTCTGAAAGTTTTGATTGTAAGTTTCCTAATGCTCTAATAATATACTCCCGTGCTATCCAATCTCCACGTTCTATTTTTTTAAGTTTACCAAGTAGAAATTTTAGAGCTTGTAAATTACCTATCTTACCTAGTGCATCAGCAGCAGCAGCAACTATATTTGGATTTTCATTTTCTAGCACTTTTATCAAAGTGTTATTTGCATCATCGATAAGTTCTGTATTTTGGCAACTACCAAGAACTTCAGCAGCTTCAATTAATAGATCGACTACTTCATCACTGAAATTACTATCATTACTATGATGTTTTAAAATTTCTATAGAGCTTTCCATATCTATTTCCAACTTTTGTAATCGATCTGGATGCATTAGTTTCAGGTAGCGCTGCGCTTGTTTTCCTGGCAAATTATCTAGATCGGCTATTTTTTCTAAAGCTTGAGAAGCTGCTTCGCGTACCTGCTTAATAACATCTTGACGATTTGCTTGATTGAGAGCATCTACAATATCCGTAGTCGGTGCTAATCTTCCTAGAGTTATTGCTGCTTCTTGTCGCAGATAGCGATCGCTACTCTTGTTATTAAAATCTAGAGCTTTAATCAACTCTGGCACTGCTCCATTGGCGGTTGGGGAACCTTGTTCTCCCAATTCTCTTGCAACAGCAGCTCTAATATCTAGATCGTTGCTCTGACTCAAGAACTCTGTAAGTAACTCTGTTGCTTTCATTTTATCCAAGGGAACTTTTGGTAAACGTTTGGAGAGTATTTCACTGTAAAATCTACTAATTTCCCGATCGTTTTCACGTCTCCAGGTTCGGTCAACTTGGATAACCTCTGGAGGTGGAGAAGGCAAATTTAGTTGGTCTTTAACTTTATGGTAAATTTTTCCCAGCGATTCTTTTGCTGCATCTCGTACTTGACTAATTTCATCCTTACGAAGAGTTTGAATTATTGGTTCAACTGTCTGCAATAAAATTTCTTGAGTGATATTTGCCTCAATTATTTTTCCTAAAGCATCTACAGCAGCTTCTCGAACATAACGATCTGGATGTTTACTTTTTAATGGATAGAGAAAATCAGCCAACTTTTGGACTAGGACTCCAGGATCGTCGCGGATTAATAATTCAATTTCCTTCCATTTTCTTTGACTCAGTAATTCCTCCAAATTTTCCAGATCGTTAGGCAAACCCCTATTTCCTTCCAACTGTTGTAAAATCTCAGTCTTCAAGCGAGCAAACGAACGAAGTTGAGGATCTGGAGACCATACAAGAAGAGCTTTAAACTCCCGCGAAGATAAACCCCTACGTTGAGCGAGGAACTCAGAAATTTTTTCTATAACCAAAAGAGTCTGACTTTTAGGTACAGACTGTAGCAACAACTCCCGTACTCCACCATAAAATTCATAAATATAGTCTGCTTCTATTTTTTCTGATGACACCCGTTTGAACAACCTACTCATAAAAACTTCTGCCACATGAACCTGGTTAGACTGTGGCAACATCGTCTGCTGAATTAAATTAACTATAGGAAAACTGACTGGTGCACCTGCTATTAATCCTGCTAACCGACGTGCTAACTTGGAGGCAGTAGCACGAAAGCGACTTACTCTTCCCTCTGGAGTTATGCTTTCTTCGAGTAGTTTAAAGGCAGAAGGTTCAGAATCTACTAAACTAGGAGAAAATATAAATCCGGCAGTCGTGTTACTGCTAAAACCTGCTATGACGCTAGACCAGGTAGCAAGAGATTGAGCTTCGAGAGTAATAACTGGAACTTTGATCGTATCTTTTAACTCTTCCTCTTCTAGTTCATCATCAAGTTGCACTTCTGCTTTAAGTTGAGAATTAAAAGCTCCAGGAGTCAAAGCTCTTAATTGAACGGGAATGTCTTGATTTAAAGCAGTACGATGCCACAGTCTTTCTGGAAATAATTGTAGAATTGTAAGTATACCTTGACTCCCCCACAAACGTATTAGGGGATAGATGGAACCATCTCGCCAGACACTAGAAACACAGTCACTCACCAGTAATATCAAACGTTGTCCTCGTGGATCGATAATTTCTTTGGGGTTACGGGGGCGTTGTTGTTTATTTTTATTAATATTAGGAAATAGTCGCGCTTTCTTGCCATTCATTTCTAGACGCCACACTCGCACATCCCGAAACGCTCCATGATACTCCAAAAATTCCTGGAGTTCGCGAATAGTTTGTTTCCAAATAATTGTAGAATCACTTTGTTCAATGACTAACCCTAATTCTAGCCATTTTTGCGGTGCTGGTTTGAGAACAGGTAACCAAATGTTTTCATCGACAATACGTTTAACTGTAGCAGTTTCATTCAGTACCTGTTCTGTATAAGAAGGAATTTTCTGCATCAAAGGGCGAATTGCTCTAGCTAAGGCCAAAGTATTTCTCAAAGCAGGAGCAGCAGGAACTTTAATCGGTGTGTCAGTGATGCTTGCTGTAGACGAAGAGGGGGTAGAACTATAAGGGTATACTTCAGCAGTTTCTTCTGCTCTTGCGTCAGAAGGAGAAGTTTCTGAAGATGATTTTTTAGGTAAAGGTGCTTCTTCTTTTTGGGCTTTAGTAGGTGTAGATATCTGTTGTTGCTCTGTCTCCCCCATTTGAACTGCCAACCAAATAATTTCTGCCAACTCTAAACCAGTTAAGTCAGACTTAACTTTTTGGAGAATATTTAGCAAACGTTGTAGTTTTGATTCTGGAAAGTCTATTGTACTCTCAGGAAGAGAATCATAATTTTGTGTCATATAGCACTACGTTAATTAGTTAGGACATTGATAAATGCTTAAACTCACTCAGGAATTACTTCAGAATTCAGAATTCTAAATTGCGCGTAGCACTACAGTTCTTCAGAGTCGCTCAAATATTGGAGGATTTTTTCTGTTAACTTTTCTTGTTCAGAAGTAGCTGTAGACTTTTGCCTTGTCAATAGATAAATTGCATTGAGTAGTTGGTCTGTCGCTAACTGTCCTTTGTCCCGTAGTTTAATAAATTTGTCAATAATATACTTTGCTTTCTCAACAATATCTTCTCCTAAATGTGCTATAACAATCTCTGTTAGCTCATCTTTATTTGGTTCTTTCAAATCTAAGCGCAAACATCGTCGCAGAAAAGCAGGAGGAAATTCTCGTTCTCCATTACTGGTCATAACTACGAAAGGAAAAGCCTTGCATTGTACTTTTCCCAAACTAACATTAGCAAACTTTTGGTCGTGGGTTCTGACTGTAACTTCTTTAGGCAGGCGATCGCTTATCCGTGCTAGTTCGGGAATTTCAAACCACCCCTCCTCAAAAATATTTAATAGATCGTTAGGTAAGTCAATATCACTTTTATCTATTTCGTCAATCAAAAGTACCCGGGGGCGATCGCTAGAAATAAAAGCTGTTCCCAAAGGGCCTATTTGTATATATCTACCAATCTCAGATAGATTATCTTTCCCCTGAGCATCTTGGAATCTACCAATAGCATCATAGCGATATAATCCTTCCTGAAGGGTAGAACGAGTGGTAATATTCCAACGTAATACTTCTCCTAGTTGCAATTCATTGGCCACAGCGTAAGCTAAAGAAGTTTTACCCGTACCTGGTTTACCAGTCACCAGTAGGGGACGGCGTAAGTAAAGGGCAGCATTAACTAAATCTACTTCTTCTCCTGTAGATTTATATGTTGCCCCCCGTTTTTCTTGGCCTCTTCTAAAGTCGCGCCAGCTAGGAGGATCGGGCAGACGTTTAATACCGTCATGGGGTTCTTCAGTTCCTTGAAAGATTTTCCAGGATGTCATCATGCCATTGAATAGTTAATGTTAGGTGGAATACGATATGGGTTTTCCCAGAATAATGATATATGATTTCCAATATGTTCTGGTTGTTCTTGATTAAAAGCTATTTTACGCTGTTGTCTCACTTGTTCTGGTAAATCTTGAACTTTTACTTGAAAAATATTATTTATACATTCAACATCTTCTATAGTTTTTCTCAACCAAATAGTTATTGGTATTGCTGCTTTGTCAATTTGTTTAAAATCTTCAATAGAAAGAGTTTGAGTAAGTTTTAAAATTAAAGCTTGATCATCAAATTTGTCGCTCAGGCAAGAACTACAAGCATCATGAAATCTTTGAGACAAATTATTCCAAGTAGTATTCCATGTATTTCGGTAGCGCTTTTTAGTATACTTTCCTTCAAAACGTTTACTAGAACGAATAATAACTTGGTTATTAATGCCAACAGGTTCCAAATCTTCAACAGGTTCAATTTCCCAAAATTCTATTGCTTGAGTTAATAATTCTCTTGGTAGGAATAATTCAACAATAGTTGTTTGTTTATCATTCCTTTCCGGAACGTATTGGTCACTTTTATCCCACAAATCTTTGAGCAATTCCTTGATTTCTGCTAATGAAAAATCATCTTTTTTAGTATCTAATTTATAACATTTTTCAGCAGTTAGATAATTATATTCATTAAGATCGGGAATAAACCAAGCCGATACTAAATATCGTCGATCTTCATATTGTATACTTGGTTTAACATAGACCATTAGGCAACTTTGCAAATTACTGGTTGGCGGTTTTTCTATAACATTTTCTAAGTCTGTTAATAGTTGCTCTAGATTGTCGTAATTACTATTCCCCCATATTCTTAATTGTTGATAATAGTCAGAATTTTTAATTTCTGCTTCTATCAATAAACGAGCAACAAATTCTATCAGTGAGCTATAAGAATTTCTGCCTTCAGGTATCTCCAGAAGATAATCTATAATTTCCTTAATATTCTGAGGCTGACTGTATGGCCAGTCTTTTGGGCAACAATTAAGATAGGCTTTTCTAAGAATTTTCCAGTATTTTTCTTGTAAAGGAAAAAGTATATTGGTTAGTATAAGTTCTAGAGAAATGGTAGGAGGCATTTCCAGCCAAATCTTGCTTAAAGCTTCTGTAGAGATGGCTCGTCCTACCGTTCCCTCTGCCTCCATATTGGTAGCAATACCCAGAACAAAACCAGTTTTTTTGTCAACAACAGGTGCCCCACTATAACCTTTGCGTAGGCGATCGTTTTGATTGATTAATAACTTCCAAACTGTAATATTTTCCGAATAATTCTCAACAATTTGAGTTGCCAAAACCTTTTTATCTAAAGTTCCATAAACAGTTTCCTGAATATATTTTTTCTCTTCACCATAGAGATAATAACCTGCTATCTGAAAATTTATATTTTCTGCTTCAGATAAACTTGTTAGCTGTAATAATGGAAGCTCTAAAAGCCCTTCAACTCTTAATACTGCTAAATCAAATCCCCTTGTGTCTCCTATTGCTACAATTTTTGCCGGAATATTATTGACCAATATATTTTCCTGTCCACCCACGTCCTGAACAACATGGGCACAAGTAAGTAAATATGTATAATTTTTTTCTCTATAAAAAGGAAACCCAGTACCAATAACATTTTTCTTTCTTTCATCGACGCTGGAAATTAAAACAATAGATTCTTCTAACTGTCTATTCATTCTCTAATTTTTTTTCAGTTTCAGCACTAATTTCAAAGTTAAATTTACACCTGCTTTTCCTTTGGTAATGTAGATATTATCTTCTCCTTCAAAATTAAAACCTACTTCTACTTTAGCTTATGAGATTTCAATTCGTCTAGTGGCCATGTGTTTTATTAGTCAATTAGACTTTGATTCTAGCAAATATGAGTAATTTTCAGAATACTAGATATATTTCCGTTAATATTTAATTTATTTAGCGATCGCTTTCTTTTATAACAATCAACATTCATCTAAAAATATTCTCTCAAAGTATCATTCAATAATTGATAATTGATAATTACCTCTCCCTAAAAGGAAGAGGATTGAATAAAAGGAAAATATTTTCCTATTTCTCATTTAAAGGAGAGGCTTTAAACCTTAATTATTCGGTAACTTCAGAAATATATTTTTTTTTCTCCAATTAATACAGAGATTTTGAGTGCATAATTAAATCAAATTACCAAGGATAAAATTATGCTTCAAACTATCGGAGCAAGAAATATTACATTCTACGAATTAGAAACAAACTTTAATCTACACTTAGTAGAGGATGAGCAATTTTTCCGGAAATGGCAAGATAATTTACTAGAAATTACAGACTCAGAAAAACAACACCTTAACAGAGTTAAAGCAAGTTATTCTAACTTAAGAAAATATCCACCGATCTTAGAAAATACTGTCAAAATAGTTGTCTTATCTCCTCTATTAGATTTAGCCGGATTTTATTTACCAAAAAATAAGGGTATGCGCATCCCCTTAAAAGGGGATGAAAAAAATATTTACTTCATTATTTCAATCCCAATGGTTCAATAGGAGGTACTGATAACTGATAACTGATAACTGATAACTGAAATGACTTCCTGTTCCCTATCTCAAGACAAATAATGATAATATCAAGAAGTTCATTCATATAGTTTTCTTTATTTGTCAGTAAAAATGTCCCCAGAACAGTTTGTATCATCCAGTTTTTGGCGTGCTAAAATGAAGACCTACTTCAAACTTATGGACGTCGATAAAAATGGGGTTTTAACCCTCTCCGACTATGAAGAAATTGCAAATCGTTTAATTCAACTTCAAAGTGATTCATCAAAGAATGAAGAAATTCGCAAAATGTGTCGTTCTCTGTTTCAGAGTTTTATGGCTGGAGGAGAACCAGTTGATGATAATACTCAAATTACTGAAGAAGATTTAATCGTTAAAGTTGCAAAGATGGTATCATCAACTGAACCATCAGTACTTGAAGTAGGTAGAAAGAAAAACGAAATTTTTTTCGATATCATTGACACCGATAGTTCTGGACAAATATCTCGTGAAGAGTACCGAAAGTACCTAGCAATATACACTGGAGTAGAGCAACCTGACCATGCTAACCAAGCTTTTGATAGTATTGACTCAGATAAGTCAGGTTCTATTAGTCGTGAGGAGTTTGTCGAAGCTCATATACAATACTGGTTTGAACCTGGCGACGATCGAGAAAATCGTCCCCTTCCCTATGGACTATTAGTCGATTCATAGAACTTTTATAAGATATCCTTGTCACAACCAAAACCCTGTAGGGGCGATTCGCGTTTGCGGAGCATTCCGTAGGAAATCGCCCCTACTGTGGTCTACCGAAATGAAAACTACTGTATTATCCATAAATTATCAATTATTCTTCCCTGTTCCCTATTCCCTACTCCCTATTCCCTAGCGCGTAGCGCTATAACTGATAACTGTTTTACTCGCACCGCCAAATTTTCACAGTATTGTCACTACTACCACTGACAATAGTATTATCATCAGCACTAATCGCTACAGAATTTACATCCTTACAATGTCCGGTCAAAGTATCAATAACTTTTCCAGTTTCCATATTCCAAACTTTAATAGTTTTATCTGCACTACCACTAATCATTGTTTTTTTATCCAAACAAATTACCGACCTAACCCAATCAGAATGTCCGGTAATTGTTTTGATTAATTCACATTTTTCTACAGACCATAATTTAATAGTTTTATCGCTACTGCCACTGACTAAAACTTTACCATCAGGACGAAAAGCAATTGTATTAATATCTCTCTTGTGCCCAACTAATTCACTTATTAATTTACCTGTTTCTACATCCCAAAATTTAATAATATTATCGCTACTACCACTAGCAAGAATTTTTCCATCAGGACTAAAAGCAACTACATTTATTCCCCGAGAATTTTTAATACTGTACAAAAGTTGACAAGTTTCTTGATGCCAAATTTTAATAGTTCGGTCGTCACTTCCACTAGCAATAAATGCTCCATTCGGACTAAATGCTACTGGCATTGAAACAATAGAATCAGAATGTCTAGATAAACTACAACTTACTGTACCTGTAGCTAAATCCCAAATATTAATAACTCCACCAACATTACCAATTGCTAAGATATTACTTTGATGATTAAAAGCAATTGATAAGACTACATTAGAAGCTACAAAAGAGTCTAATAATTCTCCTGTAGATAACTTCCATAATTTAATTGTTCGGTCAAAACTACCACTGGCAAAAATTTGATTATCTGGGCTAATAGCAACGGATGAAACTGAACTTAAATGACCGGAAATAGTTTGAGGTTTTCCCCAAGAATAAAGATGTAATCCTGGTACATGAATAGTATCTTTGAGAGAAATTTTTGGCTGTGAAATTTTGAGTAAATTTGGTGGAGGTGGGGGTGGGGGTGGTAATTTACCAGAATTCAAATCTTTTAAAACATCTGCTGCAAATTGATAACGTTTGTTTGTCGCTTCAGCAATTAATTTATCCAGAATATTTCCCAGTTCTTCACTTACAGGATTATCGACTAAATAATCTCGCCATACCCATTTATTTTCTCCAGTATCAAATAGTTGAAATGGAGAAACATTGGTCAGTAAATAAATACAAGTTACTCCTAAACTATATAGATCGCTAGCAAAATTTGCTCTACCTTTGAGTTGTTCTGGGGCGACATATTCAGGAGTTCCGATGATTGTACCTGTTCTTAATAATGCTGTACCTGTTAACTCTTTTGCTGCACCAAAATCTACTAATACTAATTGATTTCTGAATCCAGTTTTATAGGCAGAATTAGATTGTAAACGACGAATAATATTTTCTGGTTTAATATCCCGATGAATAATTTTATGATAGTGAATAAATTCTATAACTGGTAAAAGGCTATTTAATAGTTCTCTAATCTGGTATTCTGAAAATATTCCTTCTGTTTCTAAGATTTGACCTAAGTTTTTTCCGGGGATAAATTCTTGTACTAAATATTGACAATAATCATCATGTAAGTTTGCTAATAATTCAGCTATCTGAGGATGTTTTCCTAAACTATCTAATCTTTCTGCTTCTTGTTCAAATAGTTGGATTGCTTTTTTTACATCTGCATCATTTTGTGAAATAAAATAAAACTGTTTAATTACACATGGTGGTTTAGAGGGTTTATCTTCATCCACTGCTAAATAAGTTTTGCTAAAGCCTCCTTGACCAATCATTTTGATGGCTCGATAGCGGTCTTTTAGTATTAACATAGAATTACAATTTAGACAGATTCTTATATCAGATAGGTTATTTTGATTTTTGCAGTTTTCTTTGAGGCAGCAAATCAGATTTTTTCTTGGTGCTAACATTGTATTTGTTGCTTTAGTAGTTAGTAACATTTTCTCAGCACGCCTGATAATTTATTGCTGTAAAGTATTTATAGCAATCTTAATTTTAATTGTGAGTTATCCAAATAGAGAAAAGTGAAATTCTCACGAATGATTTAGGATTGATATATAAAAAAATACGTTTTAAAATGGCGACTGAGTATCCAATATTAGCTATTTTCTCTAGGTGAGGTTAGATGGCAATTTTAGTTGGTAATTTTATGAAATTATCCCTGCCGTTTCCCACTCTAAATAAAGATTAAATTTAGGTACTTTTCAAATAATAAGTAGATCGGAACTATTGAGTGAATCTGGTATTCTTTGTTTCCTGTTTCCTACTACCTATAATTACTTATTTAGCACTGCCTAAATTTTTTATTTATAGCGTTTCTCTACTTTTTTCAAGTACACTTTTTTTCTGAATTTTCTCATCCCAGTTAAGTAGGTAGACAAAATTAACAGTATAATAATTAATTGCAGCAAGTAAATTTGCTAAAACCCTGACTGAATACTGTAGGGGTTTGTAGTAAGGTTTTGCAGACAAAAACCCTAGGTACTCCTACACTTCAAAATTAATTGGAATTATGACTAGGTACTTAAGCTATTACCTAAAACTTAGAACTTTTTAGCTTTTAACTTTTAACTTTTGACTTCTGACTTCTGACTTTTAAAAGGTACACTTTTTTTCTGAATTTTCTCATCCCAGTTAAGTAGGTAGACAAAATTAACAGTATAATAATTAATTGCAGCAAGTAAATTTGCTAAAACCCTGACTGAATACTGTAGGGGTTTGTAGTAAGGTTTTGCAGACAAAAACCCTAGGTACTCCTACACTTCAAAATTAATTGGAATTATGACTAGGTACTTAAGCTATTACCTAAAACTTAGAAGCTATTACCTAAAACTTAGAATTTTCTAACTCACCAGGATGAGAATTTTTATCTATATAGATAAACTCTAATGAAAAGGTATTTATACAATAAGTAAAATACTCTTTTTTTTCTTATTCCTAAAAAATTTATTTCTTAAGAGGGTGAATGCACAAGCAAAAATTAAGACAGCTATAGTGCTTAATCTTCGGTATGTTCCGTACCCACCCTACGCCTTTATTAAGAACTTGATTTACATAGGAATTTCTCTAATTTTTAACTTCTAACTTTTAACTTTTGACTTTTGATTTTTAAATTTGTTACTCCTGTCGCCAAATTTTAATAGTATTATCGCTACTACCACTAGCTAAACTCTTTCCGTCCCTAGAAAAAGTAACAGAATTAACATATTTTAAATGACCTTCTAAATTTCCGATTTCCCGACCTGTTTTTCCATCCCAAATTTTAATAGTTCCATCCTCACTACCACTAGCAATAATATCTTCTTGAGGACTAAAAGCTACTTGACGAACATCACTAGAATGTCCCTCCAAAGTTTGTAATATTTCACCGCTTTCTATTTGCCAAATTTTAATATTTCTATCCCGACCGCCACTAGCTAATATTTTCCCATCCGGACTAAAATCAACTGCATAAATATAATGTACTCCCTGATAATAATTACATAGATTTTTGACAGTATTACCTAAACTTAAATCCCATATTTTAATCGTATTATCTTCACTGCCACTCGCCAAAATTTTGCCATCTGGACTAAAAGCGATCGCTCGCACTGGACGTGAATGTCCGCTCAAAGTCATTATCACTTTCCCATAGTTAGAATCATAAATATCATCCCCCAGTCGCCAAACTTTGACATTTTTATCTTTACTCGCACTAGCTAAAGTTTTCCCATCTGGGTGAAAAGCGATCGCCGTTACTGCTCCAGAATGACCAAAATATTCTCCCCGACCCCAGTCACCGAGAATGCAAAGAAGTTTTCCCGTTTTAACCTCCCAAAGTCTAATAGTTTTGTCATCACTCCCACTCGCTAATATTTTCCCATCCGGACTAAAAGCAACAGAGTTCACATAACCAGAATGTCCGAACATACTCAAAATTTCTCTGCCACTATTTACTTCCCACAACTTAATACTTTCATCCTCGCTCCCACTCGCCAAAATTTTTCCATCATTACTCCAAGCAACAGAGCAAACCCATTTTTGATGACCGATGAGAGTATGTAGGCATTTCCAAGTTTGGCTCGCTACAGGTGCAGGTGTAACTTCTGGTTTTTGGAGAGCAGTTTTATCTTGAATAAGAGTCAAATTAACACTAGCATCTGCATTTAAAGTTTTCATAACTTCATCAACAGACTGATAACGACGGTTAACTGCATTTTCCACCAGTTTATCCAAAACATCACCCAATTTTTCACTAACAGAATTATTCTGTAAATAACGTCGCCACACCCACGCACCCTCACCCACATCAAATAATTCAAATGGGGAAACTTTGGTTAATAGATGCAAGCAAGTCACTCCCAAACTATATAAGTCACTGGCAAATACCGCCTTGCCTCGGTTTTGTTCGGGGGCAGTATATTCAGGAGTGCCAATAGTTGTACCTGTTTTGAGCAGTGCTGTACCGAGAGCATATTTAGCAGCACCAAAGTCTACCAATACTAACTGGCGATCGCTATTTTGACGGCGAATAATATTTTCTGGTTTGATGTCGCGGTGAATAACATTATGAGAATGAATAAACCCCACCACTGGTAGTAAATTTTTCAGTAAACCCCTAATTTCCTCTTCCTTGTAGGGTGTTTCAATTTTCAGCGCTTCAGCTAAGTTTTGTCCAGGGATAAATTCTTGTACTAAATATTGTCGCCCATCTTGAGTAAAATGGGCCATGAGTTCGGGGATTTGGGAATGTTTGCCCAACTGGTCTAACCTCGTAGCTTCTTTTTCAAATAATTCGGCAGCTTTGTTAATATTATTTGTGCCTTGTGCAGCGGGAAAAAATTGTTTAATGACGCAGTAGGGTCTGGAGGGTTTGTCTTCGTCGATAGCTAAAAATGTTCTGCCAAAACCTCCTTGACCAATTAGGTTTAAGGCGCGATAGCGGTCTTTAAGTAATAGTTTTGCACCGCAATTTTGGCAATATTTATTGAAGTCTGGGTTTTGGGGAATTTGACAGTTGGGGTTGAGGCAATAACTCATGCCGATAGGTTTTTAGCTAACGATTATATTTATTATATTTGCAGGATTTTTGCAAGTTTTTTCCTTACTATATAATAGTTTTTGTCAGGATTGGCTGAAATTAAGCATAAATTAATTTTTCTGTTTTTTTGATAGAGTGATGATAATCTTTATCCTACAGAATTGCTTGGCCTTTTATGGATCTTTTGAAATGATTTTGTAGAGTTTGAAAAAATGTTTGAATAGTACGAAAATATTACACAAAGAAAAATATCTATAGAAAAAAAATAAGAGTTGTTAAGTCAATTCAAAATAATGAATAAGACTGACTGAGATATTGGGTGAAATTTATCAAAACTACTCTGATATTTTTGACCGTATAACTCCTGGTATTTATTTGTTTAATATTGAAAATTATGATTTACTCAGAGAACGAATTTTCCCAAAGCAAGGAATAATTAATGTTAATGATTAGGGATTAGAAACGTTTGTAGCAGCAGCAGAATAATTTCGGTTAAAACCGTTTCTAACTCTGCCAAAATCACTAACTGAATATTTGAAAAAATCTTGACGCTGTTGAGGAGAAGTATCTGAAGACGTTCCTACTTTTCCAAGATTTTGAGCAAGTGATAATAATTTTCTCAGAGTAATCACATCATCCTCTATTGGTTCTGAATCTAAATAAGAATTAGCAGATTTAAGAACAGTAATGTGATTTTCAATCCGCTTTTCAGCAGTTTCTAAATCTCTTGCATAAAAGTCATCAAGGATATAGAAAGCTACTTCACTTGTCCATAAACCTAAAGCGTGTTCGGTTACTAAATCAGGTGGTAAATTTCCTGATGGTGATAAGGCAAGTTGACGCTTTTGATTTTGGCGCTTAAACGTATCGACATACTGTACTGTTGCTTCCCCAATCGAATTTAGATTTTTTGGTTCAGGAATAGCTAATTCAAAAACTATCCAATAGGTTTCACCTACTGCTAAATCTGGTACGAAAATTCGGATACCTTTTTCCTGAGTTATCAAGTCAGCTTCCGATTTAACTCCAAATTCTCTTTCTGCTTTTTCTTTCGCCTTTCTAAGATTTTTTAAGACTGCTCTTCTGGTAGGTTTGTCTTTTATTTCATCGTGACCATACAAGTAAATAATTGGAATATCTGGATCGATATCTATCTTTAACTGAACATTAATTGCTGCTAGGTATTCTCTTCTATTTAATTCATCTTTAAGGCTAACTTTAATATCATTTGGCTCTATCACAAAAGTAGATTTTCCTCCCGTAAGACCAGCTAAAGCTTCAAGTTCTCTAGTATTAGCGTCTGAACCAAAAGCAAAAGTTGATAAGCGGATATTCCCTCGTGTTTTTTTGTCTATACTTTGTCGCATTCTAATCCATTCAGTTTCTCCTGAAGTCGGATTTCCATCAGAAAATAAATAGATATGATTCAGAGTATTGTTACTTTCATAACGACTAATTTCGTCTATTCCATAGGATATTCCTATGTTAATATCTGTTCCACCATCAGCAGTTATACCGCTGACAATTCTACTAAATTCATTAATTTCAATTTTTCTAACTGGAGTTGCTTTTAATACAGTTTTTGGCTGTTCATTAAATTCTATTATGCCAATAACATCGTCTTTCTTGAGACTTTTGAAAATTTCCTTGATTGAAAGTTTCACGGCATCTAATTTTTCTCCTTTCATAGAACCACTTGTATCAATTACAAAAATATAATTAACAGGTGGAGATTCGCTTTTTTGATGTCCTGCTGGAGCTGTATCGGAAGTTTTCAAGGCAATTTATAAATAGTGAGTAGCTTTCTGATTCCGTTTTTGTTTTAGGGTAATTGGAGTTATTCCATAGCTAACTGCAAGAGAATTACCTAATTTGGGTAGTGGTATTTGTTCACTATTTAAGGCGATGAAGTCATCGAAGCGAATGTTTCTCTGTTCAATTAAAACTCCTTGTTCAATTAAGTCTTTAATTCCTACATTTAATCTTGTACCAAATTGATTATTTCTTCTAATAAATAATCCATTATGAGGTAATGGTTTGTTGTTGTTGACTAGAGGAAAATTAGGAGAAGGTCTAGCTAGATTAATCTGCTCTGATGTAGGAATATTTGGTGATTTAACTCTTGCTAAGCTTATCCATACTAAGAACCCCAATAAACCTAATAAAATTCCTGAAATTACAAGTATCTTAATTTGATAATTTTTCACTTTATTTATATTCCTATAACCTAGAACTTACATGAAATCTTTAATTGACTTGATACGGAGTTTTAGGAGAAGGACACAATTCATCTAATTTAGATTCAGTATTAACAAAATCCGAAAATACATTGTTATTTTCCAAGCACTTCAACCATTGATTTAGAGAGTCTGATACACCATAACTTTCCTTGGCTTTTCTCCTAGCTTCTTCTGTATTAGTTCCTCCTTTTAGTAACAATATTTTGATTTGTAGGACTAAACTAGGTTCGTGATTTGCTTGAAGTTCCAAAGCCTTTTCAACATAAAAAATCGCAATGGATAGATTTTGCCTAGCCAGAGAAACTTTTGCTTTCCAATACCAAGGAGCTGCTAATTTTGGAGCTAATTTTTTAGCTTTATTAAACTTCTTTTCAGCTAACTCAAATTCTCTATTGTTTAGTAATTCCTGCCCTTCTCTAATTAATTTGCTTTCAGGTGTTAAATTTTGGGGGAACAAATGAAAACCAATTGGTATTGAAAGTAAGCATAGCAATATAATCAACCACCAAAACGATTTTTGAATTGGCTTATGCTTACTTTTTTCTAGCAGTCAAATATTGAAAGTGGCACCCCTTTGGTCAATAGTTTGATTTTGAGCTACGTTAATAGCCTTTTGGATATTTTGGATAAAATTGTCAGGGTATGAATGCTCAGATTTTTTTACAGTTTCTTCTATCTCTTTAAGAACTTCAGAAAAATTCGGCAGAGAATTTTTTTCTGGTAAAACTGCCAATTCCTGCATTGATTGAGCTATTTTACTATTAGCTTGAGCAGTGGATTCTATTTCAAGTAAAACTTCACCATAGTCAATAGGTTGTTCAGGAGCTTTCTCTATAGCAACTACAGTATTTGGGGAATATTCTCTTAGAAATGCTAAAAATTGACTACTTTTGTTCCATAGAGCATCTCCTACATTTTCACCCGTTTTTTCTAAAGCTTTTGTAGCTATTACAGTTGCTAGAGCAATAGCAGCAGTTGTTAAAGGTTCCATAAATTTCCTTATAAATAGAATAAAAGATATTAGTTTTATCTTGATGCAATACCAATATTATAGGCTAAACCTAGCCAAGCAATTATAATTATGGATTGCAAGATTTATAAAAGCTCCTACAACGTAACGATGTCAGAATCCGGAAATACAGCAGTTTCCAAAGCTATGAGGTACAGTTGTTTTTCTTCTTTTCTCTTCCCTGTTCCCTGTTCCCTGTTCCCTGTTCCCTCAAACCTAAAATTTTGTACCTCATAACAACGGAAAGCGCTGTAAGAGAAAATTCAACTTGAGAATTAGGAGAATTTGAGGATGGCTTTAACAATTTCCGATGAAGATTTGGAAAATATTCAGCTCTCAAGTGAGATTAGAGAAAAGGCTTTACAAAAAACGAAAGAGGGATATGTAATAGCTTTATTAGAAGTGGGAGAAATTAGCAGTGGTAGAGCTGCAAAAATTTTAGGTGTTTCTCGGATTAAAATGATTGAAATGATGAATAAATGGAGTATTTCTATTTTTGATGAAGAGCAAAATTTGGAGGAATTACGTCAAGAAGTCGAACAAGCAGAATTAATTTTAAATTATTCGACGAAGCTAAAATGAATTAGCCATTAATTCTCCAGATGATTTTAGAAATGGTAATCCGAAAGGCATTATTGCAATAAATTTTATCGGGTGGCAACCATGATTAAAAATGACAAATAATATCGTGTTACTCAATCTCCAGCTCAAAAGTTTGAAGAAGCATTAGTACAATTAGTTAGAGCAAAATTTGGATAGTAGTCAAGAAATTCATCCACTTCTTTTAAAAGCTCAAAAAGAAGCTTTACAAAGTCAGCTTAACGAGCTTTATGAAGAGTTATTAGAAGATGAAACCTTTCTTTAAAAATCACAACAACACATTTCCAAAAAATTATCAATTATCCAGAAATAGAAACTTTTACCTGACTTCGGCAGCTCTATTGCGATATACGCAATAGGAAATTTTACTCAGATTTGCCAATTCTATTGAGTATGTGGAAATAAGCATTTTTACTTATTGCGGTATACGCAATAGGAAATTTTACTCAGATTTGACAATTCTATTGAATATGTGGAAATAAGCATTTTTACTTATTGCGATATACGCAATAGGAAATTTTACTCAGATTTGACAATTCTATTGAATATGTGGAAATAAGCATTTTTATCTATTGCGGTATACGCAATAGGAATTTTTGCCTATTTATGACTGCGGTGGTCTATTTCAGAAACGCTAATCACTCAATTGTGTAAACCTATATTCTGCTGAATTATTTTTTCAACTTAAAGGAGTGTTAATTGTAAAGCTTTATTAGTTAACAAGAATTGTAGGGAAATTCTATGGAACGTCCCTACAAGGTTTTGATTATGGCAATGTAATTCATCTATCTTCTTCCTTCTTCCTTCTTTCTTCTTCCTTCCAAACTACTGAATCAATTTCTCCCAAGCTCGCCATAAAATCTCAGCAGTTTCTACCGGACTATTTGGCAAACATTGCCTCGCCTTTTCCAAACACATTTGTGCTTTTTGCTCATCTCCAGACTTCCTAATTGCCAAACTCAACCACAACCAAACTATCGGTTGCTCCGACTGAATATCCAAAGACTTAAAATAACTTTCCACAGACTTTTCATATCTATTAAATTGATAAAACAAAACACCCAAACTCCGCCACCCTTGCCAATGATTCGGTTGTAACTTTACCGTCTTTTCATAACAAAAAATCGCCTCTTCATAACGTTTCAACTGATAACAAACCTCAGCCTTCTTATACCAAGCATCATAATTATGAGGTCGAATCTTAATAGCCCGGTCATAAGCAGCGATCGCCTCCTCAGTCTTCCCAAACTCCTGCATAATTCGACCTTTAATAACCTGCGGAATTCCCCCTAACATTTTTGTCAACAAAGAAGGATTATTAACTCCTGTTTGAGAAGCCGAAGCAGCAAAACTTTTCTGATATTTGACAGATTCTAATTCTGTTAAAACCTCTGCAACAGACTGATACCTTTGATTAATATTCGGAGCCAAAAGGCGATCGATAATTATTCCCAAATCTTCACTAATATTAGACTGCAAATATTGTCGCCAAAGCCACTTACCCTCAACCACATCAAACAACTCAAAAGGTGCAACTTGAGTCAACAAATATATACAAGTAACTCCCAAATTATAAAGATCGCTAGCAGGAACAGCCCTTCCCGCTAACTGTTCCGGTGCCACATATCCCGCACTTCCTATCATAGTTCCAGTTTTCCCCAGAGAAGAGTCCGTAATTACCTTACTCGCCCCAAAATCCACCAACACCAACTGACCTTTAATTTCTCCTCCACCATCAGGAAGCGTAATAGACTTACGCCGAATAATGTTTTCTGGCTTAATATCCCGATGAATGACCTGCCGTTCGTGAACAAACTCCAAGACAGGCAACAAATCCCAAAGTAACTCCTGAATCTGACTTTCCGTAAAAATTCCATCAGCAACCAATTCCTGCTCTAGATTTTGCCCATCAATAAATTCTTGGATTAGATATTGTTGCTCCCCCTGTTGAAAATGAGCCATTAATTCAGGAATTTGAGGATGTTGACCCAACTCATCCAGTCTAATAGCTTCCCGACGAAACAACTCAGCAGCTTTTTCCGCATTAGCACTATTTTGGGGAAAAAACTGTTTAATGACACACCTCGGCAGAGAAGGTTTATACTCATCCACAGCCAAAAAAGTTTTACCAAAGCCACCTTGACCGATAGGTTTAATAGCACGGTAGCGATCGCCCAATAGCAATTTAACTCCGCAGCTTTGGCAAAATCTATTTTCAGATGGATTATATGGCTTTCGGCATTCAGAGTTGAGGCAGTAGCTCATTTCAGTTATCAGTTAGCCTCCTATCGGAGGAACTACATTAACAGTTATCAGTTATCAGTACCTCTATGGAATAGGGAGGCTTGAAATACTGAAGTTGATTTTTTCATCCCCTTAAAAGGTGAGACTTCAGGGCAAACGCATCTAATTTGCGTATTCCTGTATATAGTGTTTTTAAAATTAAATGCACACTATATGTGGAAAGTATATTCTCAACAAGCGCAATAAACCGGGGTTTATTGATAATTACCCCCAATTTATTGACAAGATGCGTTTGCCCTGGGTGAGACTTCAGGGCAAACGCATCTTATTTTGAAGTTCTGACAGGGCAAGGATGTCAGGCTTATAAGTATTTATACTCATTAATTCTCTAAAGCTTAACGGTAGAAGCTTCCAGAATTTAGATGCGTTTGCCCTGGGTGAGACTTAAGACCTGATTTTCTGGTCATCCGTTTAACTTGAAAATTTAGTTATACTATGTCTCTTTGAATACTCAGAATAAAAACTTTTGGGAATAGGAATAGGAAGCAGTGGGAAATTTGTTTGCCTAGCATTCCGCACCGAAAAATACTCTATAGAAAATTTTCCATACTTCAATATTCAATCTCCCCACTTCCCCATCACCCCATCACCCCCAACTATATTATTTAGTTGGTATTTTTTCAGAGTCAGTTTCTAGAACTACAGTAGGAATAGGTACTTCTTCAACTGCCGGATGTCTTTCCATAGTTAAACCTTTCTGCTGAGAACCAGATAATCGTTTTAGAAGTTTAGGTTTCGGGTCATGTAGCAAATAAATAATCTGGTCGCCTGGTTGCCAATTTTCAGTAGCAGGTAATACTTGAAGACTTCCTTGCCGTTCAATCAAAATTGGCATTAACTCCCCTGCTCGAATAAGTGCCTGAAGGTGAGTCTTTTGAAACTCAAATCCTAATTTCTTCAGCACTGTTTCACCTAATTTCACCTCTTTGTCAGAGAGATATTGATTCCAACTTTTCAGATTTAATTCTGTACTAAATGCTTGTTGAACCTTATCTTTATTATTATTATGATTTTTCTGCTGGGGACTTTTCGGATAAACAGCTAATACCCTTGGCGGCTTAAACTCTTCTGCTGCTCTTTGAGCCAAAACTAAATTTACTTCCCCATTCTTAGTCATTGCTAAAAAAGTTCCTACTGATTCTAAACCAGCTTCTTCTAGCACATTAGTATCTAAGGCACTACTTTTGTATGTTTGTAAACCTTCTGTTTCTGCCTGTTTACAAGCCTCCTCATCTGTATCAATAAGTACCACTGATTCACCTCTATCCTTAAATATTTTTCCAATTAATCGAGATAGAGGATTTGAACCGACTATAACAGCACCTTTAGCAGCACTAGAAGTAATTCCTAACATTTGAGCCACAAATCTTGCGGTCAGTCCTTGACTAAAAACCGTCATCATAATCGTCAAGAACACTAAAGCTTTAATAGAATCACCACCATTGATACCTTTCTGTGTTAACAATATGGCAAACAGGGAGGAAACTGAAGCGGAAACTATCCCTCTAGGAGCGACCCAACTCACAAACATCTTTTGTCGCCAATTAAGCTGACTATTCCAAGTGCAAAGTAATATATTAAGAGGCCGAACCAAGAACATCAAGGTTAAAACTGTAAATACACTTCCCCAACCTAGAGCAACTATACTTGCTAAAGATAGGTCTGCTGCTAGCAAGATAAACAATACCGAAACAGCTAGCATTGTCAGTTGTCCTTTGAAGCGCTTGATTAACCGCAACTCTGGTATTTCAGCTGCCCCAACTACCATCCCTGCTACTACTGTGGTCATTAACCCTGATTCGCTACGAATTTGTTCTGCTAGGCCAAACATTCCCCAAAGAGCAGCTAAAACTACTAAATTTGCCAATTCTTCAGAGAGAAACTTTGCTCTTTTCAGACTAAATCCAAGCAGCCAACCTCCTGCTGCACCAATGATACTGCCCATTCCTAAGCGTACAACTAGGTCTCTAAATAATCCTACAGGGTCAGCACCTTCATTTAAAACTATATTAAGTACCAATACGGCTAGAATTGCTCCTACAGGATCGATGAGAACTCCTTCTCCCTCTAGCAAAGTAGCTACTTTTCGGTCCACTGATACCTGTTTGAGCAATGGTCCTACTACTGTTGGCCCTGTAACTACTACTAGGGAGGCATAAAGAAATGCGATCGGCCAAGGAAATTCTCCTAACCAATGAGCAGCCATACCTCCACCAATGAGTGTGACTAATGTACCTATGGTGACTAAGTTGCGGATACTGCCGGAAACTCTTCCTAATTCTCTTAGTTCTAAATTCAGGCCACCCTCAAACAGGATTAGAGCTACAAATAGAGAGACTACAACTTCCAGACCACTACCTAATAGATTTGGATGTACTAGGCCCAAACCATCTTTACCTACTAAAATACCAAACAGTAGCAAAAAGACTATTGCAGGTACTTTGAGATAGGCGGCCACAACTTGGGAACCTATGCCACTGGCTACTGTCAGGATAATCAGCAGAGTTATATTAAACGGTATTTCCATAAGCGTTTTTTCCCAGGCTTACCAGCTTTTTTTCTAAGGGATCAGATTTTGCCTCTGAAATTTTCTCTTTTAATTTTTGCTGGTTAGTTTGACTAGATTTTTTATAATTTAGGGATAAAGTTATTATTTTTTTTTTGTGATTAGTTCTTTATTTAAAACCAGGTTTTTTACATGAATTATTTACATAAAACAATTTAACTACCAAGGTTTTTACTTTTTCATTCGTTTGTTTTCTTGCCTAATTTATTTTTGTATATATTGGCTAATTTTTGTCCATCATTCTCCCAAAAATATATAAATCTCTTTTGTATTATAACTACTATTAAGCAAAGTGCAACTATGCCTAATTTTTCACTGTTGCAGAAATAGGAATAATCTCTACATATGATACCAATTTGATAAAATAATGTTACAAAATAGTGTTGATAGGGAACACCTGATATGGATATGTAGCGCAAATATTTATCCAAATGTTATAATATCAACAAAAAAAAGAATGTTACAAGTAATTTGAGTGATTGAAAGACTTTACACAAGATGTCTCTTTGACTAATTAAGTACCTAAAAATAATTAATTGCACAGTTCTATTCCCTGTAATACCTATATGATGAGGGTTTTAGTATTCCCAAAATTGCAATTAATTTTGTGTACCAACTTAATAAAGAGAGCCTGACTCTAAGCATTTCTTAGAGTCTATTCATCCTGCCCCCTGACTCCTGTAAGTCGCCAAGGAGACGGCTCCCCTACCTGACCTCTGACTAGCTCCAGCCATCTCTAAAATTTACCGAGAATTTGGTAATTTACTCGTTAGTAATTTTCTCCATTTTATTTCCAGATAACCGCCGATTTATAGAAGAAATTGCCCTCACAGGTATATCGGCAAATTGAGCTAAAATCAAATTCCAGAGATAGCCATATTGGGGATTATTTTTCAGTAACAAAAGTTCGGCAAATACATAAAATCTTTTAGTTCTTTTATATTCAGGAGGATTATCTTCTATTCTAATTTGTTCTGGTTTAGGAAGTATATGACCAATGATTTTTTCTTGTTCATAATACTTAGCTTGAATAGAAAGTCCAAGTAATCTATCCAAACACCAGAAAGGAAAATATTTGAACGGTCCAGACAAAATCATAGCATCTCTAATATCTGCCAAAGTTGCTTGTACTATTTCATTTTTCCATACCTTTTTATCAAAGTTTTCTGTATGACGTCCATGATGGTCTTTTCTTCCCCTCAACATACAAAACGGATCGAATTTATTATGCAAGGGAGCTATGGGTATTTCCACCATATAATTTGGTTTTCCCTGTAATTTTTGATCTCCCGTACTTACACCACAAGTCTTCATATCATCAATATTAGATACTGTCTCCCAAGGAGATTTTAATCCTGCTTCATCACCATATGTTACATCTTTTCTATTAAGTCTTAAAACCCAACTATCAGGGAATTTTGTAAAATATTGTTTGGTTATTTCTGCAATATCTGGATGGAGCAGTTCATCACAATTTACTGTTAAAATATATTCTCCTGAAGCATTCATTAGTCCAGTCATTCTTTGAATTATTTCTCCACGAAATGAGCTATTGATTTGCTGCATTCGGGAGTCACTAATTGGGAGTTTTTTCATTCCTGGAGGATGAACTAATATTAATTCTACATCTCCGTTAATTTTTAACAGAGATTCGATCCAATATTCGGGAAGTCCTTCTCTTGTAGGAACTACAATTGATAATATTGTTTGGGTCATTTTAGTTATCAGTTATTAGTACCTCCGCAATATCGGAGGCAAGAAAATCCGAAATTTCCTTATTTTATATCCCTTGAAAAGGGAGGTTATTCACCTTATTTCTTAGTCATACTTATGTATATATGAGCTAAGAGCTTTAAGTGCATTTTAGCAAGTCTGTGGAGCGTAAGTCAATAATTTAATTTTTGAGTAGTGTTACTTATATTTTTTAGTAGGGAATAAATGGGATTTGATATAAATTTTCTTCAAAGTCTTTCTAACCATTTTTGGAATGCTAAATCAACTAGAGTTTAGTTGGGAAAAAACTGGTTTAGCTACTAGGGAGGTGATTCAGAATTATATCTAGTATCCTCATTAATTGTGTTTTTTTAAAAATTTTAATTATAGCCTAATTTCGTTTTTTCGATTGCTTAATTATCCTTATGGACAAGTTCCTTGTATCCCTTGACAAAGCTGCTTTTCTGTAATTATCCCATCTTCAATCAAAATTTTAATATTATCTTTAGTGACAGATTTAGGTTCCAATAAAAGGGAGGAAATTCTTTTTCCTTTGCTTGTTTCTGTATCTCTAGAATTATTACTCAAATCTTGGGTATCTTTACCATTTCCTTTGCTTGTTTCTATATCTATATACTTATTAATCAAATCTTGGGTATTTTCACCATTACTCAAAGCCACAACTAGCTCGACAGTTTTTTCGGCAAGAAGTTTAGTTGGTTTATACATTGTTATTCCTTGTTATTCCTTGATAATCCTTGACAATATTTCTTGCACTTTGGGCACTTCCATCTTGTCCTGTTATCAGTATTTTACCTATTTTCTCCCCTAAAACTCCAATTATTTTATTTGCCATTCCATTGTTAGCAACAAGAATAATTTGGATATCATCTTGATACTTATTCAATAACTCCTGAACTTTTTGTGCTGCTTTTTCAGCATCCCAATTATCTATAAAATATTCAGTATCGCCTGAACCACTAGGAAACATCAAGTTTAATTTTTGATTCTTAAAAAAAGTCTCTAATCTGAGAAACCAACCTTTTTCTATTGCTTTAGTATTTGGATCTTTAATGTCACCATTAATCATTACTAAATTTGCTCTAGGGTTTAATTTATATATACCTGTTTGTCCTTTATTTAACTCATCGATAGCATACTTTGCTTGTAATTCGCCTACTTTTTGACTATCAAAAGAGATGTAAAAACGTAAGTCATTATCTTTAATCAAGCGGTCATAAGCAATTACTGGTACTCCCTCATTTTTAGCTTTTTTGACTATATTAATACCTTCTTGACCGTCTACAGGAACAACAATCAAAATACAACTTCCCCCTTTGAGAGCTAAGTCTGCTTGTTTTTCTTGTAAACCTTTTTTGCTATTAGCATTAAAATAACGAATAGTAGCACCTGGTATATTTTCAATAATTTCTTTTTCTAAGAAATGGCGATCGTTTTGTTCCCAACGTGCTGCTTCTGCTCCGCCACAAAATTTTAAAATGAATACAATTGGATTTCGAGTGCTTTGTGTTTTTCGTAGCTCTTAAACTTGAATTTTAAGCAATTATTTCTCGTATAATTATCGTTATAAAGCTACGATAAATAAAATACAGTGGATTTGATTTTACTGAGGTATAACTGTGGCGGGCAATATGCCCGTTCTACAAAAGTTTTATTATTAAAATTTGTACTTCATGTACTTGAAATAGGCTTAATTTTCGGGAGGTAAATTTATGAGTTATTGGTTTTTTGTTACCATCTAATTTTTAATAAAAGTCAACTTTTTCTCACATATTTTCTAATGTCAATTGCCACTGCACTAACAATAATTAATCCCTTAACAATATATTGTAAATAAGTACCTAACCCAATAAATGTCAGACCATATTCAATAACTTTGAAAATCAAGACACCTGTCACAACTCCTGATACACTACCAATACCTCCCGAAGTAGAAACTCCTCCCATTACACAAGCAGCTATCGCATCTAATTCATACATATTACCAGTATTATTAGTGGCACTACCAACACGACCTGCTTCTAATACTCCAGCAAATCCGTATAATAAACCTGCCAAAGTATAAACAATTAATAGATACTTAATAACACTAACACCAGAAACAGTTGCTGCTTCAATATTTCCTCCTATAGCATACATATTTCTGCCCAAAAGAGTTTTATTCCATAAAACCCAAGTAATTCCGATTACTATAGCTGCATAGATAATTAAATATGGAATTTCAAATGAACCTAAAATCAAATCACCTTGAACAAAAGTAGTAAAATTTTCAGATAATCTACCAACTGGTTGTGCCCCTAAAGGAGGACGATCAACATAAATTGAATTTAATCCATAAATTATAATCATTGTTCCTAATGTAGCAATAAAAGGAGGCACTTTAAAGATAGCTACAATCACTCCATTAACTAATCCAAAACAAGCACAAATTACCATAGTAAATAACATCGGAATTATTAGAGGTAATTCCACTAAATTTGGGTACATACGGTCAGGATAATCCGTTGCTTGTAATAATGAAGCTGAGAAAACTGCTCCCAATCCTACTATACGTCCTGCGGATAAATCAGTACCTTGAGTAATTAAGATTCCCCCAACACCCAAAGCGATAATAATTCGAGTCGAAGCTTGAGCTAAAATCAGACGAAAATTATTAACTGTTAAAAAATCAGGTGAAATGACAGTTATGACAATTAATAATAGGATTAAAACTAGATAGATGGCATTATTCATTACCCAGTTTGTAATTTGTTTTTTTTTCACAGCCAAATCTCTCTTAATTTCAGTTTATTATATTCCCTATTACCAGAGCAAAGTGCTATAAATACAACCCAGATAAACGTATAATTTCCTCTTGAGTCGTATTTTTTGCTTCCATTATATCTGCAACTCTACCATTGCTCATAACTAAAATTCTGTCAGTAACTCCCAATAATTCTGGCATTTCTGAAGATACCATAATAATTCCCATACCTTCATTAGCCAAA
Organism: Dapis brunnea BLCC-M229; assembly: GCF_050015995.1. Lineage (NCBI taxonomy): Bacteria > Bacillati > Cyanobacteriota > Cyanophyceae > Oscillatoriales > Microcoleaceae > Dapis > Dapis brunnea. The sequence continues at coordinate 109,507 of NZ_JBNHEP010000107.1, forward strand.
TCATTCATTAATTTATATATTTCATATTTAGCACCCACATCAATCCCTCTTGTTGGCTCATCCAACATCAAAATTTTTAGTTTAGTTAATAACCAACGTCCAATTATTACTTTTTGTTGATTTCCTCCAGATAATTTCCCAATTAAAGTTTTTTGTGAAGGTGTTTTTACTTCCATTGAATCAATAATGTCTTGAGTGTGTTGTCGAATTTTTTTTTCCGATAGTAAACCATACCTATTCACATAAGAATTGATGTTAGCAATTGTGGCATTAAAGCTTACTGATAAGCTATCAAAAATACCCGTGCTTCTTCTCTCTTCAGTTACTAAAGCAAATCCCTGAGAAATTGCTTTATGAGTTGTAGAATTATCAATTATTTGACCATCTAAAATTATTTCTCCTGAACTTAATTTTCTGATACCAAATATTCCTTCAAGAATATCTGTTCTTTTTGCTCCTACCAGTCCAGCTATTCCCAAAATTTCCCCTGCTCTTAATTCAAAGTTAATATCCTTAATTGAAGGTTGAGTATAAGCAGTTAAATTTTTTACTTCTAAAATAACCCTACCTAGTTGACCAGATCTATGAGGAAATAAATTAGATAATTTTCTATTAACCATCATCTCTATAATTTCATCTTTAGTTAAATTTTGAGATGGTTTAGTTGCAATACAAAAACCATCTCTCATAATAGTAATTTCATCAGAAATCTCTAAAACTTCCTCAATTTTATGAGAGATATAAATAACTCCTACATTTTGAGTCTTTAATTGATTAATAATTGCAAATAAATCGTTTACTTCTCTTACGGTCAAAGATGAAGTCGGTTCATCCATTACAATAATTTTAGAATTAGAGGAAACTGCTTTAGCAATTTCTACCAGTTGCATTTCTGATATACTCAAAGAACTAACACTTCGTTTAGGAGCAAGTTCTATATTGAGCTTTTCAAAAAGACTTTGAGTATCTTTAAGACACTTTCTTGTGTCAATAAATATTCCCTTTATAGGATATCTTCCTAGCCATATATTATCCATAATATTCATTTGCCTGACTTGATTAAGCTCTTGGTGAACCATTGAAACACCATGCTTTAATGCTTGTTGAGGACTGAAAAAATTTACCCTCTTTCCAGACAAATAAATTTCACCTGCATCCAACTTATAAATACCAAACAAACATTTCATTAAAGTTGATTTTCCAGCGCCATTCTCACCAACTAATGAGTGTACGGTACCAGGTCTAACTTTTAATGTAGCTTGAAATAATGCTTGTACCCCAGAAAAAGTTTTAGAGATATTAATCATTTCTAGAAGATAACTAGGCTCTAATTTTTCTCCAACCATACTATTATTTATTCTAATATTAATGCTAATATTTTTGGATTTTTATCCTTTAGTTTGAGGGTAAGTATTCAGGTGTAGGGGTTGACAAAATTATCCCAATTACTCAGATATAGGAATTAGAGATAATTCGTGAGGACGAGACTGTATTGCTAAAGAAAGCGATATAGCTGTCGCTAGGCTCCGCCAACGCCTGAAGAAATCAAGAGCCGAGCGACCCTAAGCGCGACAAGACTGTATTACAGCAGAAGTCTAATTATAAGCTTCTTCTGCTACATTCAAATTATCTTTTGTTATCAAAATATAAGGAACTCGCACTGCTTTATTAGCATCTAACTTCCATTTAGTACCCTCTAAAACATCTTTACCTAAAGCAGTATTGAAAGCTAAATCAAATGTAGCCTTGCCGTGATTCTTAGCATCATTTAAAACAGTGCCAATTATTTTTCCTTCTCGAATTTTTATTAAAACTTCAGGTATAGCATCAACCCCGACTATTGGAACTACTTTGTTATCTTTAAAATATCCAGCTTTTTCTAAAGATGATAAAGCTCCTAAAGCCATAGCATCATTATTAGCAATTACAAACTCAATTTTATTACCATACTTGGATATCCAAACATCCATTTTATCAGCAGCCTTTGTAGCATCCCACATAGCTGTATCAATTGCTAGTTCTTCTACCCCAATACCTGCGTTTTTCACTTCATCAATAACATATTTAGTTCGTGCTTCCGCATCTGGATGTCCGGGTTCACCTTTTAATAAAACGTATTGAATTTTTCCATCTTTATTTCTATCCCATTGTTCTTTATTTTTATTCCATGAATCAGTAACTATTTTACCTTGCATAATTCCAGATTCTTTAGAATCAGTGCCTACATACCAGCTCTTTTCATAACTATTTAAAACTTCTGATTCTGGCTCTTTATTAAAGAAAATCACAGGTAAATTTGCTTTTCTAGCTTTTGCTATTACTGTTGTCGCTGACTTAGGATCGACTAAGTTAATTGCTAAAGCTTTGACTCCCTTGGCAATCATGGTATCAACTTGCTCAAGTTGCTTGGCTTGATTGTTTTGTGAATCATTCATAAATAATGTTGCTTTAGCATTAGCACTTGACTCAATATAGCGACGTACATAAGACATAAAGTTATCATCATATTTGTAAATAGTCACGCCTATCTTAGTCAAGTCTTCCTTGTTGTTACTTGATGTTTCTCTACAACCTGTAAATAATAAAGATATTAGAATTGAAACTATTAATAAACTCTTTCTCATCACAAAAACTCCTAAATTGTAACCATTATTAGCCTCAATTTATGATCCAGATTTAAAAATTGAAACTATTAATAATAATAAACTATTTTAATACTCATAAATTCCTATGCTTAAGTTTGACCAGAACCTAAAAAAAGGCCAATCTACTAATCAGATAATTCAAAAGTCTGTATTAAATCCGGAGGTGCTATTCTCTTTGTTGAGAGTAAGAATAACTTAATATTATTGACGAAGACTGAAAATTATGGTAAAAACACCATCATTCAAACATACCTCTCGTACTTAAAAATATAGTATAAAGTGCAAGTAGTCATTAGGGAATGATTCTAGCTAATTATCTGGCTCCATTGAGTATTTATGCTTAATATTTGACTGAGAATTTGACTCAAAAGAAATGTCAATGAAGGTGATTTATAATGTTCATAAAGAAAATCTTCTAATATTTCCTCACTAGAAAATTCCCATCTAGAACCAGTCTTTTTTAAAGATGCGTTACTCAACATAATTAACAATTAATAATTTTGATATCGGCGATAGCTTTTTGCTTACCATTAAGTTCAATGCAACTTCTCACTTTAAAATATGAGTTCTGGTATCGCTTATTCCACTGCAAATTCAGTAAATTGACGCAAATAGGGAGCTTTAAAAGCTAAAACAATATCTTTTTTAGGAACTCCAGCAGCTACTAACTCATTTGCTATTCCTATTTCAGTTCTATCCCTCTGAATCAAAATTTTATCCTCTTTTATATCAACATGAATAACACAGCCATAAACTCGTTTTTGCTCTTTCCATCCTAAATTAATTACTTGATAATGCTCCCGTTTTGTGTCAAAAATTAATTGTACTTCTGTGTCTTTATCTAAGTCATTACCTGAGTGTTTGGTCAAAATAGTTTGAACTAATTCTTGATAATTTATTCTTTCCATAAAACGATTTCCTCTTTCATCACTTCAAAAATTACTAATTTTAGTTGATGTTCAGCAATTAATTCTTGAATAAATTGATTGCTGAAAAAATCACTGTAGATATCTTGGCTAATTGCTAAATATAAAACTCTCTCTGGTTGTTTTTTTCTGAGAGCAGAACGATAACTAAGAAATTGACCTAAAGCTCCATAAAAGCTGGTTAAATCTGATGCACCAATAAAAGATTTAATCTCTACAGCAATCTTTAGACCATCTTTCTCTGCTCCTATAAATTTTTCTCCTGCTAAATCTATAAAAAAATCTAGCTCTTCTACTTTAATAAATAAAGGATCGTGAGTAATTATCCATCCCTCTTTTTCTAAGGCTGAACGAACAGTATTATGGAATATATCTTTAGCTGACATAGATTGTCACAAACTCAAAAATTTTATTTTATTTGCTTTTTTTTATTGAGTAGTAGGTGTTAAATTATTTATTTCACATAACACCTACTACCTAAAACCTAACACATTCTTATTTAGCCCAACGATTTTGACTTTGCTCTAAATGTTCCAATAATTCCTGTTTACTAAAAGAGGGTTTTTTACATATCAAACCTTGACAAACTAATCCCACAGAATTTTCTGGTAAATCAGTTTCTCTCTTATAAATAGCAGTAGGAAAATACTGAGTAATTAAATTAGAAATTTCTGCTTCAGAAGTTTTGACTAAAGTTTGATTTCTGTACCAGTCTAGGGCAACAAATAAACTGGGACAAGCTTGGGGAGATTTTTTCATTATGCTGCTAAAAGCTGTTAATGCTGACTCAGCTCGGTCGAGATAATGTAATTCTTCAGTTAGCAAAGATAGACGTACTAAATTAGTAATTGCTATGCCATTTGCTGCGGGAGTTGCATTATCAATATAATTGCGTTCTCGTAATATTAATTCTCCACTAACATCCGTAGGAGCATTATAATAACCTGCTGCCTCTAGACTCCACAAAAACTCATCAAATTCATCTTGTAATTTGATTGCCGTTTCTAACCAAAAATTAGGATTTGATGAAGTTTCTAAACTAATCGAAGCTTGCTGTAAATCTAGCAATGCTTTAATAAACAAAGCATAGTCTTCCGACTGTGCAATTACTGCAGGTTTACCCTCATAATTTAGCCGTTGAAAACGTCCATCAACCCACTGATTTTTGATGATGAAATTAGCAGCATTAACTGCTAAGTCTAGATATTTGGAATTCTTAAATACTGTGGCTGCTCTTGCTAATCCAGAAATCATTAAACTATTCCAGGCAACAATCATTTTAGTATCTGTTACTGCGGGAATTCTGCCAGGCCAGTTATTATTTTTTGCCTCTTGATTATTTGTTGCTGGTGGAAAAGTTTCTACATTAACTACATTAAAAGGTTGAACACCATAGCGTACTTCAAATAATTTAGAGAGAGAATTTTCTACAGTTTCGCTTAACTCTCCTACTTGCTTTCTTTGCAAGACAATTTTTCCTTCAAAGTTGCCATTAGATGTAATAAAAAATTGTTCTGATAGTTCAGATAATTCTTCCGAGGTTAAGAAATTTTCTAATTCTTTATAACTCCAAACATAGAAAGCTCCTTCTTCTGGTTCGACTTCATCTGGAGTAGTAAAACTATCAGCATCTTGGGAGGCATAGAAAAATCCGGCAGGTGCTGTCATTTCTCTTTTTAGCCAATTTACTGTTTCAATAATTCCCCGTTTAAAGGCTGGTTCTTGATATCCTGCACTCCATAAATTAGCTAAATATTCAACAATTTGACCGTTATCGTAGAGCATTTTTTCAAAGTGAGGAACTGTCCAAGTAGCATCTACTGTGTAACGATGAAAACCCCCCGCTACATGATCGTAAATTCCGCCTAAAGCTATATTTAATCCCCTTTGTAAACAAACTTCATTGTTGTTATATTGAGATTTAAAATTAAACTTTGTTCCCTGTAAAGCTGCTTCAGCATAAGGCATCATCGGAAAGCTTTGTTGAGAATAGCAATCGCTAATAATTCCTGTACTAACTTCTAAACCTTTTTGTAATACTTCTTCGCTTAAATCTTCTGCTTCTGGTAATAAAACTGACTTCCTTAAACCCTCTAACATTTCCGCTTTTAAAGAGTCAAGTTTGTTTTTTTCAAGGTCATAAAAACTCCGAATCTTTTGCAAAACTTCTAAAAAACCTGGTCGTCCGTAACGAGGTTCAATAGGGAAATAAGTACCACCTACAAAAGGTATTAAATCATCAGGAGTTAAGAATATATTTAACGGCCAACCACCCTGTCCGGTCAACATTTGTAATGCCTGCATATAGATGCTATCTACATCAGGTCTTTCTTCTCGATCTACTTTAATTGGTAAAAATTTTTCATTCAAATATTGAGCGATTTTATCATCAGAAAATGCCTCTCCTTCCATAACAGTACACCAGTGACAACTTGAATAACCAATTGATAGAAAAATAGGTTTATCTTGTTGTTTTGCAGTTTCTAAAGCTTCCTCACACCACGGCCACCAATCTACAGGATTTTCTGCGTGTTTGCGGAGATAAAGACTTTGGGATTTAGCTAAACGATTAGTCATATTAATGTTTCCTTTAATTACGGATATATTGTCAATTATCTGAGTGTTTTTAAGAATGGATAATCAACTTTGCTGAAGATTATAACGTATTTATATTTTTTTGGACTTGATTTAGATAAACTCTTATGATTGAATTCTAATGTTTACTGTTTATTTAATGATAAAAATGTTGTTGCTTGCCTTCTGTCTGCTGGGTGTCAAACTAGATATTTTTGATAATTATCTATTTTTCCTGAGAGGTAGTAGAAGATATTTTTGAGGCAAAAAAACATTCTTTGACTCAGAGAAATTTATCTTGACCTTAACTCTCACAGATTCGGGAAAATAAAAATGTTTTATTTTTTCTTTGTACCTGAGATAAGGAGTGTTTTTCCCACCGCAGCTGTGGAATTGTTTTCTCTTTTTCCACACAAGGAGTAGACCAGAGACTTTTCTCACAAAAATCTTCTTTTTCTCATCAGAATTTACCTAGACATTAACTTCCAAATATTCCGAATCATGAAACATTTTTACTTTTTGCTTCTCCTGGAGATAACTGCTGGTTTTCCCACCAAAGCTGTTTGATTTTTTTGTGTTTTTAGTCAGAGGGAGTACACCAAAAATTTGACTTACAAAAACATTCTTTGACTCAGATAAATTTATCTTGACCTTAACTCTCACAGATTCGGGAAAATAAAAATGTTTTATTTTTTCTTTGTACCTGAGATAAGGAGTGTTTTTCCCACCGCAGCTGTGGAATTGTTTTCTCTTTTTCCACACAAGGAGTAGACCAGAGACTTTTCTCACAAAAATCTTCTTTTTCTCATCAGAATTTACCTAGACATTAACTTCCAAATATTCCGAATCATGAAACATTTTTACTTTTTGCTTCTCCTGGAGATAACTGCTGGTTTTCCCACCAAAGCTGTTTGATTTTTTTGTGTTTTTAGTCAGAGGGAGTACACCAAAAATTTGACTTACAAAAACATTCTTTGACTCAGATAAATTTATCTTGACCTTAACTCTCACAGATTCGGGAAAATAAAAATGTTTTATTTTTTCTTTGTACCTGAGATAAGGAGTGTTTTTCCCACCGTAGCTGTGGAATTGTTTTCTCTTTTTCCACACAAGGAGTAGACTAGTGCAGAATGGCGGAAATAACTGACCAGTTACAAAACCCTAAAAGCCTTGCCAATCAATACTTTTGACTTCTGACTTCTGACTTCTGACTTCCGCGTAGCGGCACTAGAGACTTTTCTCACAAAAATCTTCTTTGACTCAGAGAAATTTATCTTGACCTTAACTCTCGCAGATTCGGAAAAATCAAACATTTTTATTTTTTCCTTGTACCTGAGGTAAGGACTGCTTTTCTACCGGAGCTGTGGAATTGTTTTCTCTTTTTCCACACAAGGAGTAGACTAGAGACTTTTCTCACAAAAATCTTCTTTGATTCAGATAAATTCACCTTGATAACTGAAACGACCTGAACTCCCAAATCTTCGGAAAAATGAAATATTTTTACTGGTGAGTTGAGTATAAATAAGGAGTGTTTTTCCCACCAGAGCGGTGGAATAGTTTTCTCTTTTTCCACACAAGGAGTACACCAGAGATTTTTCTCACAAAAATCTTCTTTTACTCAGATAAATTCACCTTGATAACTGATAACTGATAACTGATAACTGATAACTGATAACTGATATGAATTACTCAAGAAGAAACTTCCATAAATTCACTATGCAATTTTCTTTAGGAATGGGAATTGCGCCAATATTGTCAAAATATCTGAATCTCAACTTATCAGAAAATTTACTAGAAAATAAACTTAAAGAATTTTTTGCTTATCTCGACCCAGAAATTGATTTATTAATTCCGACATATTTGGGAAATGACCAAAGAAGATTTTATGGTCGTGGTACACCAGAAAATTTTCAAGTTATAGATAAATTTAAACTAGGAACAGGTGTAACTTATGTTGGTAAAACTAGAAAAGTATGGAGTGGAGCTGGATGGACAGGACAACCCACTATTACTAAAGATAGGGGAAAAACTTATTTAGTTATTGGCGGTTATGATTATCTTTTGCGCAAAATAGATGTCGCGAATAATCAGGAAGTTTGGCAATATAAATTTGATGATGTGATTAAAGGTTCGGGTACTATTTATATTGATGAAACTGCCAATGAAGAGAATCGCATCGTAATTTTACAAGGCAGCAGAACAGGTAGACCGAAAAAAGGAATTGCTCCTAGTTTTCGCGCTATTTCTTTTAGAACTGGCAAAGAAATTTGGCAACTTGATATTAGGAAAACCCGTAGTTATAGCCGCGATAATGATAGTTCTGCTTTGCTACTGGGAAATGGTTTAATTTTTAATGCTGGCGAAAATGCTATTGGTTATTTCATTAATAGTTCTACCAATAAAACTAAAATTAAATCTGGTATTAAGCAGCCAGAAATATTATCTGAACTGAAACTTTATGTAGATAGTGACCGGAAAAGACAAGGCGGAAATATTGTTTCTGAATCATCTCCTGCTAGACTTAATAATAAAATATTTTTAGCAGCAGGTTCCGGGCATATTTACGGTATTGATATTGAGAGTAAAAAGATAGTTTGGGATTTTTATACAGGTTCAGATTTAGATGGTACAGTCGCTATTTCTAAATCAGGTAAATTATTCTGTGCCATTGAGAAACAATTTATTCCGGGAAATGGTGGAGTGGTAAAATTAAATCCTAATAAAATACCCCAGGAAAGTGTCGAATGGTTCTTGCCTACAGGTAATATTAAATTTAATAGTTGGTTAGGAGGAATTATTGGGTCAGTAGCATTGAATGATGAATATAATAATTATGGAGAATTCCCGGCATTATTTGCTACCAATGCTATTGATGGATATCTATATATTGGTTCCCAAGATTTAACCACAGGAAATAAAGTTAAAGGACCTTTGAAAAAATTTAATTATGATACTCCTGTAATTGCGTTTAAGCAGAAAATCGGACCTTCTATTTCAACACCAATTTTTACTGATGGAAATAAATTGGTAACTGCTGGATACAATGGGGTTTATATGTTTAATCTAAATTGGGAATCTGCTCAATCTAATGCTCAAAATGCTTTGCCTAATAACAAGGGAGAATTTTTCCGTTTAATAGTAGAAGAAGTTGGCAAATTTGCTGGTAAAGTTTCTTTTGAATCTACTCCTATTGTTTGGGATGGAATTGTCAGAATTTGTGGTCGAGATGGTTGGTTATATAGTTTTGGTTGAAGCGGTTTGCCAGACGGTTTTTTTTTGCACATATCTATGGATGATTAATATTATGTTCGGTAGAACAGTTATAATAAGGCTTCGTAGTTTTGCTTTAGCCCCAATATTAAGTATTGCAAGGGCTAAAGCCCAACTACAAACAAAAACTTTATTATAAGTAATTATCCGAACATGATATAAGTTGAAATTCATATTTAAAAACCAAAAGAATAACCTCTCTAAAATTAGGGGGTTAACAAAAATAATTACCAGATTAAAAATTACCAAATAATTAAATTTTAAAGCCTATCTTTGCCTTTGCCAGGGGCAGTCTCCCTACAAAGAGAAAAAGAGAAAAAAATTATTTTTAGTTAATCTTTTTCTTTTTAAGGAGAGGTAATAATTAATTATTATACCTCTCCGGAAATTAAGATTTAAGAACCTTTTTAGAGAGACTTCAGGTGAATTATCGGAAATATCTATTGAACAAATGTGTAATACCAAGCATGAAAAAAGAATGTTACGCATAATAAGTGTGATTAAAAGACACGTGCAGGAGATGTCTCTTTGATAAAAAAGATAATTTCCGACCTAAAAAATGGTATTGAAGCCATTCATTCTGACTCAGTCCTCCTTTACGTCGCCAATCCGACAGCTCCCCTACCTGACTCCTAATAAATAGCCTAGTCATTTGTAGCAAACATTTATTAAATTGGTATAAATTGTCTCAATCTTATGCCTATTCACTTATTTCAATTTTAACTACCCGTGACATTTTGGCGATCGCTATAATAGATTACTTATGCAAGTGTAGCCCAAGTTTATGAAATTGGTATGAAAAATTCTTTCTGTAGAATTTGTCTGGTAGATGCCATCCCGTAAGCTGATAGCTGATAACTGATGTCTAAATCCTGACTGCTTATCTAGCACACCCTGGGCGATAGTAGCTACTATGATGCCAACTATAGTTTTGATTGGTACTTTTTTGAGTTTCTGAAGTAGGTTTTGCTGTTGAGGAAGATACTTTTTTGATTTCCTCCTTAAATAGAGGAGTTGATTTTCTGAGAATATCTCTTTGTACGGCAGCAAAAGCATGATGTACTACCAAAGCAATCTTTTTTTCATAATCTTTTTGGGCTTTTTTTATTTGAAACTGCAAACCTTCCTTACTAGAAGCATATAATGGTGGGAGACGATTTAGTGCATAAGTTTCCACATCAGCTCGCTTAATATATTTTGCCAACTTTTCAGGCAACAACGTCATTTTCCGATTTACTTCCTCTGCAACCATCTCTTCCATGATATTTAGATATTTCTTTTTAGAATTAGTCTGAATCATTTTAGTTCTCCTGTTTATTTTCAAATACTGAATATTTTTTTGTGTTCATTAATTCTATGTGTAATAATCTCAGCTTTTTCTGGTTGTGGCAGTGACCTCTGAGTAAAATTACGGTGATTTTTGGGAAGCGCTCGAGTGAGTCAAAAAGTATTGATGGAGTGAGTTATTCAACTACAACAAAGTGAAGCAAATTAATGATTTGGGGTGATGAGGATCACAATCTACAGATGCTCATACCGTTTCACGGAAGTTAGAAGTTAAAACTCAGAAGTCAAAAGTCATATTTGAATGGCTTAAAAGTTAAATTATATAGCAGAGTTGTCGCTAAATAAATTAAGACACAGCAGTAATACCTGATGTTTTTATCCATAAATAGCTAAAATTATCACATGACAAGGGTTTGCCAGTTTTTTTAGTTATAAAGCGACAAGTCTAGTAATTTCAGCTTATGATTTCACATCATCGGTTGCCAAGTATTTGTGACATTTTTAAAGTAAATTGGTATTAGAGAAACATTTTATAGGATTTGCCCTTAAAGTTAACATATTAACACTCAATAATATATGAATATTAAGTAAAGATTTCACCTGTTTTATGAAGAGTTGATAAAGATACTAAATGGGTTCTATAGAACTCATATTTGCCACGTGAAATGCTTCCAAACCTACCACCTAAAATCTAATACCTTCTTAAAAGAAAATTGTCAAATGTTTTTCTATCTGGCATCGCAGGTTGAGCGCCTGATTTCGTAGCACATAAAGCACCAGCAGCAGCACCCCATTTTATGGCATCTTTTAATGACAAACCTGTATCTAATGCTGCTGCTAAACCACCATTAAAAGCATCACCCGCAGCAACAGTATCGATCGCTTCTACTGCAAAAGCAGGTTGAAAAAATGTTTCTTCAGAAGTTGCACAAACAACACCCTGATCGCCTATTTTCACCACAGCATATTTCACACCACGCTGACATAATTCAATAGCTGCCTGAGTAGCAGTTTCTTGATTATTTACTGCAAACCCAAGCAGTTGAGTTGCTTCAATTTCATTAGGAGTAATAATATCGATCAAATCATAAAAATCATTGGGAAAATTTGTTGGCATTGGTGCTGGGTCAAGAATAACTTTAACTCCCATTTCTTGAGCGACTTTTGCTGCACTCATAGCAACTTCCACAGGAATTTCTAATTGTAAAAGTAAAGCTGTAGCATCCGGTAGCAAATTTCTCAGACGTTCCACATCTGTATTATTAATACTATGGTTAGCACCCGGAATTACAATAATACTATTTTCTCCAAGAGCATCAACGGTGATAACCGCCACCCCAGTATGAATATTCTCATCAACTACCACACCTACTGTATCAACATTAGCAGTTTGCAAACTTACTAGAAGTTGTTGCCCAAAACTATCATTTCCTACTCGCCCCACTATTTTGGTAGGAATGCCAAGACGAGCACCAGCAACAGCTTGATTTGCTCCTTTACCGCCACCCGCCGTCAAAAAGTTATTGCCATTAATAGTTTCTCCTGCCATCGGTAAACGGAGAGTAGTGGTTACAAGGTCGATGTTGATGCTACCAAAAATAATGATGCTCATATTTACAGCAATTTTCAAATAAATAAACTACAGCAACCAAAATAAATAGTTGAGGTCGTCAAAATCTCAGATTCCCTCTCAAGGAGAGGTAATAATTAATTATTAATTATTAATTATTGAGACTGACTTAACCCAACCCATTCATAAAATTCAATCATTTCTGACGAACAGTGGCAGCATTTAGCACATTTTTCTCCTTTCATCAGACGAATTCTTCCTTTATTAATTAGTCGTTTGAGTAAGGGACGTATAGCATCAGTATCCATATGAAAATGCAAAGCCAACTCAGCTAAGGATATCTTGCCACATTTTTCTAAATAACCTTGAATATCAGTTAAAATCATAATCAGGGAATAGGGAATAGGGAATAGGGAATAGGGGAAAGTAATTGATAATTTACAGTGGTTTTCACTTCGGTAGACCACAGTAGGGGCGATTCGCGAATCGCCCCTACTGAGTTTTGGTTGTGACGTGAGGTCATCAATCTCAGAAGCGTTGTATGGATAAGAATTGATTTGATTTTGGATTTTTGGAGACATCTATTGGGAATCCACAACCAATTGATTCTGTCTCCTGTATTCTACCTCCTGACTGATAACTGATAACTGAAATGACTCCTTCTTCAAGTAATTTGTTGCTGACTTCTTAACCGAACAGGTTGAGCTAATTTCATCATAACCAAGGTACAACCCGTAAATACCAATGAACCTACAATCCACATCAAGGAAAATGCAGGATGTTGTCCAAAGGTACAAACTTGATAGAAAACAGTGGCTACAATGTAGGCTAATCCTGTTGTCCACAAAGCCACAAACAGCATCCATCCAATATTAGTTTCTCGATAAACAGCCGCCGTTGCTGAAACGCAGGGGAAGTAGAGCAGCACAAATAACAAATAAGAAAATGCTCCTACTTTGCCATCAAACCGCTTCACCATTGCCCCAAATGTTCCTAACTGTACTTCCTGTTCCTCAGCCGCCGTTTCTACGTCTTGAGTATCTCCAATATTTAACCCCAGGGGATCGAGTAGTTGATTCGGTAAATCGGCTAAATTAGCGGGAATTGTAGCAAATGCTTCTCCAATACCTCCCCAGAAGCTAAAACCTTCTTCTTCAGTTTCTGCATCAGGATTATCTTCTTTAGCTAATTGTCCGTAAATCGAATCGAGGGTTCCCACCATCGCCTCTTTAGCAAAGACTCCAGTGAAAATTCCCACTGTTGCCGGCCAATTTTCCTCTGTAACTCCCATAGGACTAAAAATCGGCGTGACAGCTCGACTGGTGCTACTGAGAACAGATTGTTCGCTGTCTTGGTTCCCAAAAGAACCGTCCATACCAATAGAGTTTAACAATCCTAAAACTATCACCATCAAGACAATAACTTTGCCAGCTTTCCACAAAAATGCCTTTAAGCGTTCCCAGGTTCGGATTAAAACACCTTTAATTCGGGGTAGATGGTAGGGCGGTAATTCCATGACGAAATGACTTACTTCTCCTTTGAGAAGGGTATTTTTCATCACTACTCCTGTAAAAACCGCTGCCAAAATGCCCAACAGATAAAGTCCAAACACAATATTTTGTCCGCCGATGGGGAAAAAAGCTGCAGCAAAGAGAGCATACACGGGAAGCCTCGCCCCACAAGACATGAAAGGATTCATCATAATAGTCATTAGCCGATCGCGGGAATTTTCTAAAGTCCGTGTAGCCATAATTGCTGGAACATTACAGCCAAATCCCACTAACATTGGTACAAAGGATTTTCCTGGCAATCCCACTAACCGCATTAACCTATCCATCACAAAAGCAGCTCGCGCCATGTATCCCGAATCTTCCAGAATTGATAAAAAGAGGAACATAAACCCAATTACGGGAATAAAAGTGGCAACAGTTTGAATTCCTCCCCCAACTCCATCAGCTAAGAGAGCAATTAACCACCCTGGTATACCCATTCCTTCCAAAAGATTAGCTAAACCATCAACAAAAATCGTGCCCGCAGCAATATCAAAGAAATCAATAAAAGCAGCACTGACGTTGATGGTAAAGAGAAACATCACATACATTACTAAGAAGAAAATGGGAATCCCTAGCCAGCGATCGAGGACAATCCGATCTAAGCGATCAGAAGTTGTACTACTGGCTTCGCCAATGCGTTCGGTAGCTCCTTGAGTTAATTGGCGAATAAAACCATAACGGCTGTCAGCAATAATAATATCAATATCTTCCCCCAATACCTGATGGATTTGGCGACGATTTTTAACCACAATTTTCACCAAGTCTTCACCCCCTAATTCTGGGGCAACTTGGTCTTCATATTGCAGTAAATTTAAAGCTGTCCAGCGAGGTTCGACAATGCGTTTGCTACTGTGTTCAATAATGTAGGGAACCAATTCTGCTAAGGCATCTTCAATCACTGCTGGATAAGCAACATAGCTCGGCGAAGGACTGATATTTTTCACCAGTTCTCCCACCGTATCCAATAAGGGTTTGATTCCGTCTTCTCTAGCAGCATTCATCGGGATAACTGGACACCCTAACCGTTCTCGTAAGAGATCGGCATTGATGGAAATACCTCGGTCTTGGGCGACATCCATCATATTGAGGGCAACAATCATTGGTAGCCTCATCTCCATGATTTGTGTTGTTAAATAGAGATTACGCTCCAAATTCGAGCTATCAATGATATTAATGATTAAATCTGCTTCCCCAGACAGCAGGTAATCCCGCGCCACCAGTTCATCCATCCCGGTTCCCTCTTCTTCTACATCAAGAGAGTAAACTCCAGGTAAGTCTACTAGGGTAATTTCTTTACCTTGGTGTTGAAACTGACCTTCTTTGCGGTCTACAGTTACGCCAGGCCAGTTACCTGTACGTTGGTTGGCTCCTGTTAGGGCGTTAAAAAGGGTTGTTTTCCCACAATTGGGATTACCAATGAGGGCAATAATGGGTTTTAACATTAGTTTTGAAGATTAGAAGTGAAAACTTGTTTTTACAGAAAAATTTAGGTGTTGTTGAATGACTTGATGATTTACAGTGCTTTCTGTTGTTATGAGGTACACCCGTCGCGGGCAAGATGCCCGCACTACAAGATTTTTATCATTAAAAAATTGAGGGAACAGGAAACAGGGAACAGGGAGGAATTGATCGGAGAAAAGATTTTTATTATGGCTAATTAATGAGATTTGATATAAGTAGTCAGTAGTTTTTTTCCTATTAGATCGTCAAACTTGAATTTTCATCTGACTAACTCAAATATAAAATAATCCCTTTAAATTCCTGTAAAGTCAAAGTTTTAAGTCTATCAAATCTTATTTTTGACTTTTAACTTGCGCGTAGCTCCATACCTGCGGAATCCCAAAATTTAGCTACGCACCTAGACAACCTCAACTACTAAAGCATCTGACTCTTCTTTGCGTAAGCTCAGATGAAAATCTCTGACGAGAATCTCTACGGGGTCTCCCAAAGGTGCTACCCGAATCACCTTAAATGTTACGCCAGGAGTCATCCCCATTGACAACAGTTTTTTCTTATAGCCTCGTTTGACTTCGTTGTAACCCACAACTCTGCCTTCAGTTCCCTCTGGCATTTCTCGCAATAATATTGTCTTTGTTTGATTTTTCCTGTTTTCTTGGTCACTCACTAAAATGTTGTTAGCCATTCCCGAACCCACACCGATGCGGTTATCTTCTATGGCGACTAGAACCGAACCACTAGGTTGAGCGCTGATAATTTGCAATTGAGCCCCTGGATTTAATCCCATTCCTAAGAGGCGATTAATTCCTCCTTTTCCCTGAAAACCAACTAACCAAACCTTTTGTCCAACTGTTGTTTGTGATAGGGGATAGGAGTTATTATCCTTCACTGTTGCCCTAACTTCATCATCAATTTGACCATTACTCAACTCATTAAAAAAGTCAAATTTCCAATCTATGCGATTAGGAGAGACAATGTTTTCATCAGTTTCATTCACTTTCCAATCCATCTCAAGCTCCTTAAACCTAAAGTTTTGTAATAACTAATAACTTAATTTTGGTTTATTTTTTAATCAAATTTTTTTAGTTAAAATTTGAGATATTAAAAAAAGTTGTTAGTTATATAGAACCCACATTCCACAGGTTTTATCTAAAATATAGGGGTTTTAAAAAGTTAATACACTACTGGTAATGTATCAGTATTACTATTTATACTGACCGTTCTTAGAAACCTACAACTATCTGTAAAAATCTATGATTTTCTGATAGTCTGTTCTATTCCCTATTCCACTGGTAATGTAGGCACTCACCAGTTCACAGTCTGTCACGGTCGATACGTCGCCAATCCGACGGCTCCCCTAGCCCGCCATAGCTAAATTTAACGCTGCATTCAAGTCTCGAATAGATATAGACAACAGTTAAAAACTCTACCCATAGTGGTGCAGAATGTGGGATAGAAAAATTGCTAAAACTTCACATATAGCAATCGTTTATGGTATTTTTTATTCTTTAGATAGCTACAAGATTGACAGAGCAAAGGTTTTCGCAATTTTTATCGCTCTATAACACTCTATAAAGTGATAAGTCTATTAGTAATTAACTAGGGTTGACTACTCCCCTGGCTCTTGCCAAGGGGATTCTAAGTTGATACTACGCAACAGGATAAATCCGTGTTGCTCCGTCTGTTCTTAGCTGACCAAAGATACACTCTCTGGGGACAAGTCAAAGTGCCCCTACACAGTCGGCTTAAGTCTAAACTTAGCTTTCTGCTTACTTTATATGATGATATTTGCAGTTCCATTACAGTCTGCATTCACAAAACAATTATTACCACTCCTATACAAGCCACGCTGTCGTACAGGCAGTCGCTCATGGGGGAAACCCCCTTTGGCGGCGCTGCATCGCTTGATTCTTTTTCCTGACGGTTTCCAATCATTGGGTTTTTCACCATAATTAGGTAGATAGTCACCATCTAAAAATGAAGCAATACTTGTATAGCTTTCCTCAGTTTATTTAGGTAATTGTGGTAATTAATTTAACCTGAATTTCAATTAATTAAAACAATTCTTAATAATTAATTGATTTGTTTTTTCATTAATACCTGTCGATTATATTATCATAATTCATTAGAATATTTTCTCCAATTAAGTTAAGAAATGATTAAGAACTAGGGTTGATAAAGATGAACTTATCCAACTAATGGGGCTTATACCATTTCTCAAAAACTTTCCTACATTTTATTGAGTAGGGGAGTAAGTAGGGACGTTGCATGCAACGTCCCTACCGAAGAAGTAAAAATAGTAATAATTGACATTAACCAGCGAGTAATTATCAAAAAAGTTCCATGTGCCTGTCTAAATTACTTAATAATTGAAGTTCCACTCAAGTGTAGTATTAATGCATGATAATTGGTATTACATAAAACAGATCTTGAAAAAAATCTAGTAGAAACTATAGCAATATGATTTGAGTTGTGAGATATTGAAAACTTTTAGGGAACACTTAACACTTAACACTTAACAGGGAACAGAAAAGAAGAAAAAAACGTATCATATTAATATAATAATTGCTATATTCTATACTTTTAAGGAACATCTCAATTCTCACAACTGATTCCTGATTGCTATATCTTGAAACTCCTATGAATCAAAAAAATTTTTCTCTGCCTCAATACCTCCAACTTGCTCAATATTATCCAGAAGCATTTGCTGCGGGAACCTGTGCTGTACTGATTTTTTTTAGTTGGTTTTGTTTACAAATTAATTGGGTTGGTTTAGCACTATTAATTCTAGCAACAGCTTATGTAATTGGTGGTTATGAAAGTGCTAAAGAAGGTATAACAACTCTCTGGTCAGAAAAAGAATTAGATGTTGATTTATTGATGATTGTTGCTGCTTTGGGAGCTGCTGCTTTAGGCTTATGGCAACAAGAATATCACTTAATAATTGATGGGGGAGTACTAATTTTAATTTTTGCTATTAGTGGCGCTCTCGAAACTTTTGCTATGGAGCGAACTGAACGTAACATTCAGAAATTAATGGCTATTACTCCTGATACTGCCAGATTAATAGTCGATCGTCAAGAAACAGAAATTCCGGTTAATCAATTAAAAATGGGAGATTTTGTCTTAGTTAAACCTGGAGAACTTATCCCGACTGATAGTATTATTATTGAAGGCAGTAGTACCATTAATCAAGCTCCAATTACAGGAGAATCTATACCTGTTGATAAGACTGTAGGAGATGAAGTTTTTGCAGGTACATTAAATGGTAATGGTGTTTTAAGACTAGAAGTAAATAAATCTCCAGAAAGTAGTTTAATTCAGCGTGTAATTCGTTTAGTTGAACAAGCAAAAACTGAAACTCCACCCTCTCAGAGATTTGTGGAAAAATTTGAGAAAATTTACGCTAAAGTTATAGTTATCTCAGGTCTATTACTCGGAATTTTACCGCCATTTTTATTAAATTGGAGTTGGGAAACGACAATTTATCGAGCCTTAATATTTTTAGTAGTTGCTTCTCCTTGTGCTTTAATGGCATCAATTATGCCTACTTTACTATCTGGCATTGCTAATGGAGCTAGACAAGGAATTTTATTTAAAAATGGTGCTCAATTAGAAATGATGGGAGAAATCAAAGCGATCGCCTTCGACAAAACAGGAACTCTGACTACTGGTAAACTACAAGTTGTTGATATTATCCCTAGAAAAGGTAAGTCAGAAAATGAAGTTTTAGAGTTAGCTGCTGCCCTAGAATCTTGTTCTGAACATCCTATTGGAAAAGCTATTACTCAAACAGCAATTACAAAAAATATTCAGTGGCAAGAAGCAACTAATGTTAGAGCAAAAACTGGCGAAGGGATTACAGGTATTGTTAATAGTGAAATTATTATAGTAGGCAAAGAAAATTTAATTAAGTCAGAAGTAAATAACTTTAGTTCCCACTTTTTAGATGAAAGTAATCGCCTTCAAAAACAGGGAAAAACAGTTATTTTTGTCGCACAATCACAAGAAATTATTGGCTTAATATCTGTTGCTGATACTGTCCGCTTAGAAGCTGGTGAAATGATAAATCAACTCAAGTCTATGAATATCAAATCTATAGCTATGCTGACAGGAGATAATCAACAAACTGCTCATAGTGTTGCTCAAAATCTCGGTATAAATCAAGTCTATTATGAATTATTACCAGAAGATAAATTAACAGTAATTAAGCGCCTACAACAACAAAATAAAAATGTAGCAATGGTAGGAGATGGTATTAACGATGCTCCCGCTTTATCTCTAGCAACAGTTGGTATTGCTATGGGTAATGCAGGTAGTGATGTTACCTTAGAATCAGCAGATATTGTGTTAATGGCAGACCGCTTAGAAAAATTAGTAGAAGCGATAAATTTAGGTCGTCGCGCTAACCGTATTATCAAACAAAATATTACTTTTGCTATTGGGTTTATTTTCCTATTATTAGTCGCTAACTTTACTGGAAATATCAATATGCCTCTTGGGGTACTCGGTCATGAAGGGTCTACAGTTTTAGTCACATTAAGTGGTTTACGTCTACTAAAATAATAGTCATTAATGAATATAAAGCTTCACTATATTAAGATTTGTCAGCCAACTTACCGAATAATTATTAATTGTTGAAATAGCGACAAATTTTAACGCTTACCTACTGGCGTGTCAAGACTAGAATTGTGGTTTAGGAGCAAGCAACCTAGAAGATCTCTCCCCCAACCCCTCTCCTGCGAGGAGAGGGGTGAAATCCCCCCCTTCCCTTGCAGGGAAGGGGGTTGGGGGGTTAGGTTTTTTTAACCCACATTTTCAAGCTTGACACAGTAATACCAAATTGATAAATGTTTGCTACAAATAGCTAGGCTATTTCTTATAAGTCACGAGTCAGGAGTCAGAATAAATAGGTTTGATACCATTTTTTCTGTCTTAATTTATCTTTAATGAAATGAGAAAAAAAATTTACAGCCTTAGAAACAGAATCAGAATTAAAAAGACTTTTTTTCCAAGAATATAGATGGCCGTATCAAAGAAAAATTACAAGCACTTTACTGTTTAAAAACGAAAAAGTTATATACTATTGGACAGATAAGCAGGTACACAAAATTAATAATTAATTATTAAATAATTCAGGTTAAAAGCCTCCTTTTTCAAGGATAAAAAGTGGTCGTTTGCGTAGCATTTCATAGGATAGGATGGATGGGTTACCTAACCATATCCAATCTCCCCTTGAAAAAAGAAAATATTCCTTATATTCAATTCCCGTAGGGTTTTAACCAGAGGTAATTATCAATTATCAATTATCCATTATCCATTAATGAACTGTTCCCTGTCTCCTTTTTATATTTCCTTTACAAACAGTCTCTTATATTCAATTCCGTTATGGTTTTAATCAGAGGTAATTATCCATTATCCATTAATGAAACATCTATACAAGCTGAATTCTTTGCCTTCTAAAGATTGCAGAGAATTAGAATAGGTAAATAATTTTGTTTACGTACTTATAGCAAGCAATCCGATCTGAATTGTGAGATATTGTCAACTTTTAGGCAACAGGCAACAAGTAAAAAGCAAAAAGCAACAAGCAACAGACAACAAGCAACAGGCAACAGGCAACAGACAACACAGATGACCGAGATTTATTATCTAAGGATACGCTCGGCGATCGGGGTGAAACTAGACTACAGCGCTCAAACTAAGTTTTGCCTTTAGATGTCTTTCCCCTGCAAATTCCGAGGCAATTAATTTTTTAAACTTGACACTTCCAAATAAAGAGTTAATAATAAATGAATTCAATAAGTAATTATCTTCTGACAAGTCTTGCAAAGCAGTCAGTTAGGATATTATTTGCTTTTTATCCTTTACTAAGTAGGGGATACCACGAACAATTAATAGGTGTGATTCAAAAATTAATGAAATTATTTCTTAATAAAGCGAGAAAATATAGCCCCGTTATTCTGAGTACCACCTTATTTATAGCCAATCCTGCTCAGGCAACTCCTCCAATACAAATTGCCCAAGCATTTCGTCCCCTACCAATGGATGACCCCTCATTAGCAGTACCTAGCGTATCTGAGCTAGAAGCAGAAGAGCCAATAGATCAGGTAACATCTGTCTCCCAATTATCAGACGTGCAACCTACAGACTGGGCATTCCAAGCATTACAATCATTAGTAGAACGTTATGGTTGTATAGCAGGTTATCCCGACGGCACCTACAAAGGCAACCGCGCCATGACTCGCTTTGAATTTGCTGCCGGATTAAATGCTTGCCTAGACAGAATCACAGAATTAATTGCTGCAGCAACCAGTAACCTAGTTACCAGAGAAGACTTAGCTATATTGCAACGTTTACAAGAAGAATTTGCCGCCGAACTAGCAGCATTGCGGGGTCGTGTAGATTCTTTGGAAGCACGCACCGCTGAACTAGAAAGCAATCAGTTTTCTACTACCACCAAACTCAATGGTGAAGTTCTATTTTGGTTAAATGATACTTTTGGGGAAAGAGCAGAAGCCCGTGGAGAATCTTCTGGTAATGACAAAACCGAGACTTCTCTTTCTTATCGTGTCAGGCTAGAGTTTGAGACTAGCTTTACTGGAGAAGATTTGCTCTTTACTCGTCTACAAGCTAATAATCTTAATGAGTTGAGCGAACCAGACCTCACTAATACCTTAATGACTCTTGCCTCTATTGATGAGGGTGATGCTAATGATAATTTTGGTATTGACCTGATGTTCTATCAGTTTCCCATTGGAGAACGTGCCCAAGCTCTCATCGGTCCTATTGGAGTTGACCTAGATGACGTTTCTGTAGTTCTAACACCCTTTGCAGATGAAGGAGATGGAACTATTTCTAGATTCGGACGACGCAACCCAACAAGTTTCCGAGGTCCTGCTAATGCAGGTGTTGGTTTTAGCTACGCATTTAATGATAAGTTTCAGGTAAATGTAGCTTACTTAGCAGACGATCCGGCAAATCCGACTGAGGGTGCGGGTGCATTCAATGGTGCTTATAGTGCATTAGGTCAACTTGTGATTGAACCTAACGATAGCTTGGCATTTACTCTGGGTTATGTGCGTAAGTATTGGGGTGACGATGGGGTTGATATTACTAATGGTACTGGTAGTTTTAAAGCTCAAGACCCCTTCGATGGTGTGGCGACAACTGCTGATAACGTTGGGTTGCAAGCTCATTGGAGAGTGAATGAAAAGTTGGAAGTGGGAGGTTGGTTTGGTTCTACCTGGGCGCGACCAGAAACTGAGAATAGTGATGATGATGATATTACTATCATTAATGGAATGTTGTATTTTGCTTTCCCAGACTTATTGAGAGAAGGAAATCTTGGTGGTCTGATGGTTGGCGTGCCTCCTATTGTTACTGATGGGGGTGATGATGATGCCTTGAAGGATGATGATACATCTATACATATAGAGGCAATTTATCGTATTCAAGTTAATGATAATATCTCTTTGACTCCTGGTTTATTTGTGATTACTAATCCTAATCACGATGATGTTAATGATACTATTTGGGTTAGTACATTCCGGACTCAGTTTAGGTTTTAACTAAAATCGGCGATCGCTAACATAGTTAGTGGAATCGCCGATCATTTTGATATTATGGCCATCTCAAAAAAAGGATTACTTTAACATATTTAAAACCAAAGAGATAGGTAACTTTTCTTATCCTTTGATTGAAATGCAATGTAAAAATTCTTTGCTAATTATCTCAACTAATCTTGAGTTGTCCAATGTGCGGTTAAATTCCCATTTTCATCTTTTAACCAAATCATATATAGAGGTAATTATCAATTATCCATTATCAATTATCCATTAATGAAGCTGTTTAGATTTCATAGCTAGATTCACTAACGCCCTTAAAAATTTAAGTGGGCAAGCAAATACTATTCCTCTATCAAATTGGTATAAGCTGTTGCCTACCTCCACAATAAATCACAATCATCAAAGGACTACCAAATTTCATGGGCTAAAGCCCTACTAAAAGCTATATCATAACCGCGCTTGAGAAAAACTTTCTTATATTAGTCTCAACAATAATTGTTGCGCCCAGATTTCTTGGCTTGGTACAATACCGTATCAGCACTCCGAAGTAATGTGCTACTATCTAAACCATCCTCAGGATATAAGGCAATTCCAATACTAGTTGTTACCTTGAGACGATGACCTTCTAAGATAAATTCTGGCTGCATGCTTTGAATCAATCTCTGGGCAATCTCAATCACGTTTTCTCGAGAGCGAATTTCCGGTAAAATAATTCCGAATTCATCTCCTCCCCAACGGGCAATCAAATCAATTTCTCTCAAACAACCGACAAGACGCTGAGTAACACTCTGTAACAATAGATCTCCCACTGAGTGACCGAATGTATCATTAACCTGCTTAAACCTATCTAAATCGAGAAACATTATCGCCATAATTTGTGAACTTTCAGCAGCATAGGTAATAGCTTCAGAAAGTTTCAGATCAAATAAAGCTCTATTTGGCAGGTTAGTGAGAGTATCATGCAATGCTTGATACTCAATAGTTGCTTGTTTTTGCTTTTCTCTAGTCACATCTCGAAAAGTCAATACCTGACCAACAATTTTATCTGATAATTTTTGAGGCTGGGAATCATACTCAATAATCCTACCATTTTTTAATACTAATAAATCCCGTTGTTTAATATTCTCTTGCATAAGTAATGCTTGAAAAAGCACCGCATCTGCTTTGATCAAAGCTGCTAAAATCAAATCAACTAGCTTTTGACTATCATCTTTTGAAGTTGAAGCAGGTAGATGCCAAATTTCAGCAAACTTTTGATTAAAAATGACCACTTTTCCTGAACTATCTAGGACAAGAATGCCATTTGCTGTTGCTTCTAGGGTGGCTAATAGCAGTAATAAAGAATTTTCTAACTTAGAATTAATTTCCTTGAGCAGCGTATTTTGTTCAGCAAGTTTTTGTTCTTGAGCAAAGCTTCGTAAAGCTTCAGTAACAGTGAGTATTAGATCATCTTTATTCCAAGGTTTAGAGATGTAGCGGTATAAAGCACCAGCATTAACCACATTCGCTACCGAATCAACATCAGCTTGACCAGTAAGCATAATTTTTAACATCTTGGGATAAAGCTTGTGGAGTTCAATCAACAAACTATCCCCATCCATCTCCTGCATATGGTGATCGGAAATTATCAAAGGAATTTTTAAGCCCTCTGCTGTCAATTCTGCACAAAGAGAAAGAGCTTCTGCACCACTGTTAGCCAACTCAATGTTATAGTCTTTGCCAAAATTGCGCCTAAGTTGCCGCCCCAAAGTTTCGAGAATTATCAACTCATCATCAACACAAATAATGACTCCTTTCATATTTTACTGATTCAAAGCTTGATTAATAATTTGCTGTAATTCTTCCTCTGACCAGGGTTTGTCAAGGCAAGCATAAAGGTTGGCTTTTTTTCTAGCCCGCTCAATAGCCTCCTGGTCAGCTTGCCCAGTCAGCATCACGGTAATAACTTCAGGAAAGCGTTGATGAACTTGAGCTAAAAACACATCTCCTTTGGTATTAGGCATGAGCCAATCAGAAACAATGGCCAGAATTTGTACGCCTTCTTCTTCTAACTCATCAATCACATCCCAAGCTTCTTGAGCACTTTGGGCAACCTCATAAATATATTTGTTGCCAAAACCACGTTGGAGTTGTTCTTTGAGAGCTTTCAGAATGGGCATTTCATCATCAACACAAATAATTGCGGTCTCAGACATACTTAACCTTTCTAGATACTTTTAAAGATTTAACGGGAGCCTACAGGCAACCCTATATAAAATATAGTATCTCCTGGTTGGCTGTCCACTCTTATATATCCCTGATGTTTGTCAATAATTTTCTGGCAAATGTGAAGTCCCAAACCACTACCTTCACCCGCCGACTTGGTAGTAAAAAAGGCATCAAAGATTTTCGGCAGCAGTTCTGACGGAATACCTGCTCCAGTATCCTTAATACTTACTTGAATCCCATTTTCCTCTTGATGGGTGGTAATAGTCAGTGTCCCTCCTGACTCCATAGCTTGAATTGCGTTGTGAATTAGATTTGTCCAAACCTGAATCAGTTCGTCAGGATATCCCCAGATTTCGGGAATATCGTGATAATCTCGAATCAGATGGATATTCCGTTTCAGTTGATTGTGATAGATTTCTAGTACAGTTTCTAGCCCATTAACGACTTTGATCAACTCCTTCTGGCCATTTGGTTGAAAACGAGCATAGCTTTTGAGGGCAAAAATTATCTTAGAGGACCGTTCAACGGCGCGGAGAATAATCTGATTGTTAGAAAAGGAGGAAGCCAGGTTGTAGGCAAACTCGATCGCCCATTCTCCATGTTCACTTTTGACCAGGGGCAACCACAAATCAGTTGTTTCGGGAACCCCCATGTCTGCTAAGAGGTTTGCAATATATCGAGGATTTTCAATGTTATGCTCTTTAAGTTGAGCAGTAATTTTACGTTTGAGGGTACGAGTTTCCTGAGAAGCAATTGAAAGTCCGTTTTCGAGTGCTTGAGCAATTAGCTGAAAAAGGCTTTCTTCTGCTTGACAACTGAGACGTTGATGTAAATGGGGGATTTCATCTAGAACTTCTTTTAAAGCCTGATCGGTATTGTTTGCTGAGGCTTGAATTGCGCCTAGGGGATTATTAATTTCATGAGCTATGCCTGCAATTAGTTGTCCCAAAGCTGCCATTTTTTCTTGTTGAATTAATTGATTCTGTGTTAGTTGGAGATTAATTAAAGCAGTTTCTAATTCCTGATTTTTATTCAACAATCTTTGACTAAATTTATAGGATAAAATACCAATAACAAGGGCTGCCATTATTAAAGCAAAGGTTGTTCCTATATCGGCAAATTTTCGGGTCTGGTGATACTGCTTAATATAGACTTCTTCTAGTATTTCAATTTCAGCATATAGCTCATCAAAAATTTTATTAATTTGAACAGCACCAATCTTGTTGGCCTCTGCAATTTTTTTCTGAGAAATTAGCTGCCAAGAATCGTTAATTACAGTTTTATAATTTGTATATAAATCCCAGATATTCTGCAGATTTTCTTGTTGTTCAAGTTTCCTAATTTCTTCAAGAAGAGTCTCAGTGATTTCCTGCTTTTCCGGAAGTTCTTCAGTGAAACTTTCATCAATTTCACCTTTAGAAATACTCTCCCATTCTAGACAATTAAGTCCTCTGACTTGCTCCTTTAATTTAATTAAGAGTAATCTGGCATTGCTACTCTCTTGTGTCATCTGATTGAGTTGGTAAATCACAATCGCACTGGCGATCGCTACTATCATTGCCGAAGCAAATATAAATCCTGCTGATAATTTGGACTTGACCTGGCGTAAAGGGGAAATCTGTGGCATATTTAGCATATTTTAAAGTTTTGTAAAACTGTCTATAACATAGCAATCCTATCTTAGTTGTAACATTTTGATGGCGACGAGGAATCAGAATTCAGCTAGGTTCTCCGTTATATTTAGGAGATCGAAAAGTCATAATTTCAAAAGTTTTATGTGAATATTTACTCTTTTTAAATAATCAAAAAAATAAGTGATTAATTAAGTTAATTGGAGAGATTTTTCACTCATAGTTATAATTTTACCATCTGGGAAATTATCTACAGGGCTACCTAAAATAATGACGGAAAATCATAGTTTATTGTAATATAGCAATCAGGAATCAGATGTGAGAATTTTACTGCTCTCTAAAAATCTAAAATATAGTGGTTATAATCTTCAGAAGATACAGTTTTTTCCTTCTTCTCTGTAGCAATAGTGCCTGTTGCCTGTTGCCTAAAAGTGTACAATATGTCACAATTCATATCAGATTGCTATAGTGACTAAAATCTAAAAGCGGTAATGCTTCAAGGGAGTGAAATCTGGTAGATACCAGAAGTGGACAAGGTACATATATTCCTAGATTTTTAAGTGACAAATAGTTGTCTTGATTTCTTCCTGATTATTCCCAATTCCCAATTCCCAATTCCCAATTCCCTGTTCCCTGTTCCCTGTTCCCTGTTCCCTATCTCCTTTTTATATTTCCTGATACATTCAATCTCTAAGGAAAGTCAAATTTAGTGCTAAATCAAATTATGGAAGACATTAACGATCAAATTCTTAATATGGTAGCAGACTTTTTTGGAACTTTTGGACAAAAAGAAGCCTTCACTCTACTACTAGCAATGGACAGAGAAAAAGTCTACAACGACTTCTTAAAAGCTGAAGCTGGTTTTAATAGTTATAAACTAGCTATTCTAGATAAAGGCATTCAAAATTCTCCCTATCAAAACCAGGTAGAAAATTATCCAGAAAATTTAACAATGCTACCTAGTTTAGCAATCCCAGGGGCAAAAGCTTTTCCCCATGTTGGCGAACTGCCTAACATTGATGAAGAGGGTCTTAGCTTTATTCATCCTGATATTAAAGAAGCCTGTATTTGCCTAGGTGGTACTGCTGGCGGACCGTTTAAATCTTATTGGTTAGGTAGAAATTCTCTTGACAAATGTCAGTATTGGAGTTCTACTAAAATCATCGCAATTTTAAATGTAATTTGTTCTCTTGATAGTAATATTAATACCTGTCAAATTCGAGGGGATGGCAAAAATATAGACTTTAATGAGGTTGTAGAAGATGTAATTACTTATGCCAAAAAGGTAGGTAGTTCTAATGCCTTAGCTGCAATGTTTAAATGCTTCCAAACTTATGTTGGTTTAGAATCATGGTTGAAGGAAATCACAGGTAATAATCATACAGAATTTCAAGGTTTATATGGTGAAGAACCCTTTATTATGTCACCTGAAATTGTACAAGATAACCAAGTTTTATTAAGTGCAGCATCGGAAAGTAAAAAGCGAGAAGACCAGACTGGAGAAAATACTGTTGCTACCTACGACCTAACTAGAATTATATCAATGGTAGGATGGTATTATCATTTACCAGAACCAGCCAAACTACCCACCCCTCTAACTCCCCTCCCAGGAGGGGATGGGGGTGGGTGGGAAAATTTGCAACCTTTTATTCGTAATCTGGGTAAAGATACTGCTCGTTATGTGGATGTTGCTCTAGCAAAATTGGGAATTCAAAATAGTATTAAATCTCCTGTTATTTTATCTAAAATGGGTTTTGGGTATAGCAGCAGTCGTAAGCGTACAGAACTGACTTATACTTGTTTTACTCAGTTTGAATATCAGGGAAAAGTTAGGTCTATAGCTATGACTTTGCGTGGTGCAAAAGCGTTAGGAGATTTTGACACAGAAGCAGTAGAAATAGATGCTAGGATGGCAGCAGAAATAACAGAAATTCTCAGACGTTTAGTAGCAGATGAACTGGGATAAGGAAGTTAGAAGTCAGAATTTAGAAGTCATATCAAATCCTGTTAAACAGCTATAGATTGGTTAAGTCTTTAGGAGTCAGGAGTCAGGAGGAGAGAGAATTACAAAGATTTAGTAGTTATGACGATTGGAGATTTTTTTTATGTTCAATCAAGCGGATTTGATATTATTTTTGTAGAAACCAGGAACTGGGTTTGTATATATTATATCATGTCCGGTTGAATAGTTATAATTAAAGTTCGTAGTAGGGCTTTAGCCCGAACTATTGAAAGATGGGGCTAAATCCCTACTACAAACAAAAACTTTTTTATCACTGATTATCCGGACATGATATTTAGATATCTCACAATACTGACATCTACTCACACAAACCTGGTTTCTCTAAAGTCAGAATTGAGAATTGAGAAGTTGTTTTTGTATAAACCAGAAACCGGGTTTGTATATATTAGATATCTCACAATACTGACATCTACTTATACAAACCTGGTTTCTGGGGTTTGTATTACTGACTCCTGACTCCTCCCTTGTTTTCGTCCTTAGTAGCTGTTTGTAAACTCATAAAACCTCTCTCCAAACCTCTCTCCTACAAGGAGAGAGGCTTATTAACCCCCATTCCCTCCTTCCCCCCTGGAAAGGGGGTTAGGAAGAGGGACAGGGGGGTTAGGTTTTTAGGATTCATACTCTTCCCTCCTGACTCCTGACTCCTGACTCCTGACTCCTCCCTTGTTATCAACCTGTATTCCGCATACCAGCAGCAATACCATTAAGAGTCAACAAAGCACCACGCAATAACTCACTCTTACTATAACGAGAATGAATTACACCTGGTGTACCCGTATCATGCTGGCGCAGACGTTTCAGCAAAGCTACCTGCAACATACCCAGAGGAATAATAGTCGCATTTCGTAATTGTACAGAACGCTGTAGATCTGGATCTCCATCCAAAGGTCGCTGATGACCAGAAATTTGTAGCACTAAATCCCGTGTTAAACGATATTCAGTCGCAATTTGCTCAAACAACTGCTCAAACCGTTCTCGATCTTCTGGTTTAGATAATTCGCGCACATAATAATGAGCAATTTGCAAATCTACCTTTGCCAAAGTCATCTCCACTTTAGAAATGACAGTAGTGAAAAACGGCCACTTCAGATAAAAGTATTGCAAAAGTTTCAGGTGTTCTTCTGGTTCTTGTTCCACAAACTCTTGTAAAGCAGTTCCCACCCCATACCAAGCAGGCAAAAGGAAGCGACTTTGAGTCCAACTAAATACCCAAGGAATTGCCCGTAAACCAGAAATTGTCTTCTTCTTATCATTCTTCCGCCGAGCTGGACGAGAACTAATCTGTAGTTGACTAATTTCCTGAATCGGAGTAACTTGATAGAAAAATTCTACTAAATCCTCTTGTTCATAAATCAAATTTCGGTAATGGGTACGCGATCGAACCGCAAACTCCTCCATAATTTGATTCCAGCTTTCAATTTCATCAAACCCCGTATGCAGCAAACTAGCTTGAATCACTGCAGTAGTAACATTTTCTAAGTTAAACATTGCTAACTGAGGCAGAGAATATTTAGAAGCTAGTACCTCACCCTGTTCAGTAATCTTAATCCGCCCACTAATACTCTTACCAGGCTGGGCCAAAATTGCTTTATAAGCTGGACCGCCACCGCGTCCTACAGAACCACCACGGCCATGAAATATCCGCAAGGCAATGCCATACTCCATACCTATCTTATGTAAAGCTTTTTGAGCCTTATGAATTTCCCAGTTACTACTCAAGAACCCAGAATCCTTATTACTATCAGAGTAACCCAACATCACTTCTTGCAGATAAGGAGTTTCTAACTCTGAGTTAAATTGAGAATTGGGTTGTTCTTGCAATTTCTCATACCCACCAGCAAGTGCAGCTTGATATAGAGGCAACTTAAATAAATCCTGCATGACCCGGGGAGCATTTCTCAAGTCTTCCACTGTCTCAAATAAAGGAACCACCTGAATGCTACTCGCACCAGTTGCCGGATCGTAAAGTCCTGCCTCTTGAGCTAACAACAACACTTCTAATAAATCGCTAACATCCCGACTCATACTAATAATATAGGTTTGGCAAATTTCTTGACCAAACTCTACCTGCAGTTGTCGCAGCATTCGGAAAGTGTTAATGATTTCGCAGGTTCTCTCAGAAAAAGGTAACTCTGTGGGAATTAAGGGGCGACGAGTAGGCAACTCTGTTGATAACCACTCAGTCCGCTCTGCTTCCGACATTTCTATATAAGGTTTAGGCAGAATTTGTAAATATTCAGTAACTTCCTGAATTACAGCCTCATGTACAGAAGACTCCTGACGAATATCAAGTCGCGCTAAATTAAAACCAAAAATTTCTACCTGAGAGATCAGATTTTCTAAGTCACTAGAACTTAAACCAGTTTCTTCAAGGTTACGCTGAATTAGTTGTAATTCAGCCAAAAAATCAGCACTAGACTGATAAATATCTGTTGTTTCTCGACCTTGAGAGAGAACTTCTTTTGCTCTTTGAATTTCATCACCATTATATAAACGCCAGTTACGATCGCGAGTATTTTCTAAACGCTTTTTCACGTAAGACAACTTCAAGCGATAAGGTTCTTGCCGATAGCGAATTGCCCATTGCTCGTATACTTCAGACATTTGCAAATGGTCACGATCTAAGGAGTCCAGCAATTCTGGTAAAACATCACTCCAATGCAAAGACAAACTTAAAAGTTCTTTGAGGCGATCGACAGCATGAATATATTTATCCAATACTATCTGACGTTGATAGCAGGCAGTTTGCCAAGTAACTGGTGGTGTACAAAAAGGATTTCCATCACGGTCTGCTCCCACCCAGGAACCAAACTTACAAAAATTGTAACTCGGTGGTTTCAGATAAGGGAAAGAACTATGTAAGGCTTGCTTAAACCTACGATGCAGTTGGGGAGTAGCGTCAAACAGAACTTCGTTAAAATAATGAAGAGTAGTTTCTACTTCATCTATTACAGTAGGTTTAAATTGGTGTAGTTCATCTGTACGCCACCACAAAAGAATTTCTTCTGTTAACTGTTTCTTGAGAGATTCTGTTTCCCAAGATGAAACCAAAGAATATTCCTCTTCTTCATCTACCTGTAGTTCAGAAAAGCTGTCATCTACTTGATCGAGTTCTTGGAGAATTTTGGCAATGCGTCGTTGTTTTGTTCTAATTGTTCGTCGTACAATTTCTGTTGGGTGTGCTGTAAACACCAAACGGATATCTAAGTTATCAATTAATCGTTGAATTAATTGATATGGTACATTGAGAGTCTGTAGTAGAGGAAATAGATAATGAAATGTACCCTCTCCTTCTGGTTTAGTTCTGTTATCGTTCCATATTGGTATACTTCCAACCCGCAGCGAACAACTCTCACCATCCTTAGCTACATCATCTTTAAAGATTAGTTTTCCTGAACTATTGTTGTGAGAGTAAGCTAGTTGTTGAATTCTTTGTTCATAATGTTGTTCTACAATATTGATTAGCTGAAAATATAGAGCAAAAGCGCGGGCAGCTCGAATTGCATCTTTGAGTTCTAGTTGTTCAATCAGTTGTTCAATTTCTGAACCTATAAAGTCAGGAGCTTGTCCTTCTGGGGAATGAACCGAGCGCATCTTCTGGAGTATATCCACCAATTCTTGGCCACATTCTTGCCTTAGCACTGACTCCCACAAATCTTCAACTATTTTGATTCGATTACGCAGAAACCGATCCGAGGCTGTTATTGTGGCATTTTTGAACCCTGATTCTAGCATTGTCTGTTCTGAGTGTAATAGTGAATTCATATTACTTGTTCCTCCATAACTGCTAACATCAAAAATCAATGTATTTTTTGATACTGTTTCCCTCATTAGACGGGATTTAATAGTATCAATGTCTGAAAATAGGCTGTACTAATATTTTTTTGTCTAATCTATAGTTAATATCTCCTTATTGCTAATTAAATTTTCCCGATTCAACTTTATTAATAAAAAGCAAATTTACTTTCTGGTTCCCCGTGTTGCAGGAGAGGAGCAAACAGGGTAAGGCATAGGCTCAAGAGTAGTTATATCATGTCCGGATAAGAGCGTGATAAAAAACTTTCTCCTTTTCCTCCTCTTTATTCTTTCTTCTTCTTTCTTGCTTCTTCTTTCTTCCCTCCTGACTCCTGAGTTCTGACTCCTGATGACTCCGTCGTTTATTTATAAGTATTCAACCGGACATGATATTAGTCTTTATTTATAAATATTCTCTCAAATTTCTCTTAAACATCAAGAGAATAGTTTTTTTATACTGCTCAAAAATTTATCACATCACCTTAAGAAAATTTAAGCCATAGACTTACTAAATTTTATAGTATAGTGAAATACTGGTCTTCCAACAGCCAACATTAGAGATTACTGTATTAAAACACTTTTAAACTACATCACTTCACCAGTTTGATACTAATTTTGTTAATGTTTTCCTAATATTTGAGCTATTCTTCAGTTCTAGTTTTCTCCCGATCATCATAAATTTTCGGTAAGTGGAAAACCAGACCGTATCTTTAGTGCGTCATATATCATGTCCGGATGAACAGTTATACTAAATCCGGTTGAGAAAGAAGGTTTATTATGAGGGTAAGGCAGAAGGCAGACGGGAGAAGGCAGAAGGGTTAGAAGGATTTGGACAAACTAGCTTTTCATAACCGGATTTGGTGTTATAAATAATTAGGGAGTCCTCCGGAGGGAGAAGTGGTGGAAAAAAGAATATATCAGGAGCAGAAGGAGAAGAAAGTTTTTTTATCACTAATTAAGCGGACATGATATTACATTATCGAGGAGCTATGTGCCCAATTACTTCCGCACTTTATAGTGGGAGACTCCAGAATTATAAACTCCCTTTTGACGGCTGGATGGAAATGACTGGGGCAGGTTTTAACCCATAGTCAAAAATTTGTGATAATTTAAGATTTAACACACGAAGACATATGAATCATGGTAAGATCATCGTTATCTAATGGACGCTTCAGTTAAATGAGGATTAACTAAAAAGGTTTTCTGGTGCTTGCCAGCACTCTGTTTCCAACTGTTAGCACGTTGTACGCGACTAGGGAGTGAATCAACCAATCAATACTAAAAGTAGCCTCAATGGTATGCATGACTGGAGAGAGTAGTGGCAATTGATAAAAAAAATGGGTTTCAAGCCTTGCCCCAGAAAGGCAACTTTTGTTATAATTGAAGTTTGTGGAAATTCCTACCGAGCACCTGCAGTTAATATACCATTTCGAGCCGATGTGAAACTAAGCTTGGGCTAGCAAGAGAGAAAAATAATCAAACCCATTGCTAACGCGTTTGATGTAGCCCAGCGAAACGAAGGGAAATTGCGTTGTCCAACCTGGAAACACAAATAGACATCTCCGGAAAAGAGGGAATACTTAACTGGGAACACTTAACCCACCCCTAACCCCTCTCAGGAGGAGAGTAATTGATAATTTCTGGATGAGAATTGATTTGATTTTTAATTTTCACGCCTATGTCTAATAAAGTATTGTTTAATTTGTGCTAGTAGCACTACCCAAGGAAGCGTCAACCCCATTCAAAGATCGCGTCAAAAGGTGACGTAGTCATATATTCCTGTGGCGAGGCCACGGGGTGAATGTCAATTATTCACAGCCTATTGATTAAGATAAACAAGACTTAGGCACCAGAACCAAGAAAAACTGTTTTTTCGTAGATGTCTATATGTTTGTTCAAAATGAATGTTTGTTCAAACCAAGGATTTATCGTAGCACCCGGGTTTCGCCTTTGTAAGTCCTAATAAAAATCAAAAAAGAATCTACCTAGATACACAAAGTTAAAGTTAGTAAGAAATATAATAAAATCAAATAAAATTACAACTCAGATGGATTTTCGGGAAAATTAAGCATTGGTAGGCGATCGCCCCGGAATATTTCCTCACTATACAGTCCAATTTCTGATAATAACTCATTAATGGCTTTATTACCCAACAAACCCAGCAAAACAGGAGCAGTGGCCAAGCTGAGTACAATATCTGAGGATATTTTCCAACTAGGGGTTGTAAGTGTAGGATTTTCATAGGAATTTTCTCGAAAAGATTGCATTTGTATTACCTCATTGACATACTTTCCGACGTGACATCCTGCCAACGCTGACCTATAAGAGCTACAGTCACGGGCTTCCAACATCGCTGTTAGAAATTTGCCCTGCGCCACTTATCTAGGCAGAATGCCCCTGACAGCCTGACTTGACAGCCAATTTATTTCCCCCAGAGTCCCTGGGTACTAAGTTGATCACAGCCAAGTATTGACATCTTCCCGACTTTGCGCAACTGCGACAACGCGGGATTTCTAACCATCGCTGATTAGGGCTTTTGGCTGCCTCTTGCAGAGGAACTGCGCTAACAATGCACCTGCCTCCAAGGTCGAGCCTCTTTTCGGTCTTACAGTCGCTCCACAGTACGTCGCCAATCTGATGGCTCCCCTTGACACTGCTTGCCCAGCAGCCTTAATTTAATTACTATAGCACAATATTAGGAAAACCGCAAAATATGAGGTTTTCATCCCGACGCTCCCTTATCAGGAGAGCACAGCAGGCCTTCAACCAACGTTGAGATAAATTAGCCAAATAGATAGGTTTTTCAAGAGGTTAAAACCTTTTCTACTTATTACCTGTTCTCAAATTATACACGAAAATTATCCTAAAAGGACAGTAGCTCTAGACCAATTTTTTTGGCAAACAAGAAAAGCTGATGACTTAGTGCTAATTGGTATATATTTTATAGTATAATAATTTGCCTATAATTTTTAGCAATATTCTACTGATTTTAGCAAGAGGCTTTTCTTTATATCTATATGATACGCTACATTCCAAAATGTCACCAATGAATAGTTAGGCCAATCAAGGGAGTCTCCCAAACAAAGGAGAAGATGAAAGGGAATAAAATTATATCGACGGAAAATAGATCCCCCCTAGGAATTTGGGCACAAAAAGCCTTGGGAATTCCAGAGGTACAAGTACAGGTAAGATTGCGTGGCAATCATTTACATATTCTCTGTGAAGCCGAAAAATGTCCCGACATGAACTTTGCCCTAGGTCAGTTTTCCCAGGCGCTGAGTCAGATAGATATAGAGTCTCTACTACCTCCTAATCAACCTCGGATTTACCAGATGTTTCTGTGTGGCCGCACTTTAGGACGGAGGCGACCTGACTGGACAGTAAAACTTGATAGTAATAAGGTAGCAACTCAGAGTCAGAGGATAAATACTACGGCTAATTCGGATGATTCAGGAACTAATTCCCACTTAACATCTAATTATGTTTCTCCTCAAAATTACTTACAAAATGATCGTGGCAGTCAAACTTTACCTGAAGAAAAATTAACAAAAGTTGGTGCTGGGCAATCTTCTAAATTGAATATGCAGGATAATATTGCCTCTGAATTACTGTTAACTCCTCATCAGACTTCTGTCTCGACAAATGACACATTAAACCATGTCAACTTTTCATCACCACAATTAGATTCAGAAACCTTTTCTCCCACTGAACCAGAAAAGTCCAAATTAGAAACACAGCCAGATAACCTTCAAGAATCCGATCGATATCTACTTGATTCTCCCCTGACAGTTTCTTCTCAAAAATTAGCTGAATATGGCCATCCAGATGCAATTGCAAGTTATTTGAGTGAAATTTTAGGTGAGTTAGGGGTCTGTGTAAATGTCAATATTCGAGAAAGACAACTTAAGGAAAAATTAACAGAAACCACCCCAAAATCAGAGGATGCTGCCAAAAATACTAAATTGAAAACCCAAAAAATATTATGGGTATCCTGTGAAGCAGCTTATAGTCCCGATCCATCTCTATTGGCGGAACCAATTACCCAAAAACTACGAGACCTCAAGCTTAAAGATTTCCATGAAGCTTTAATTTCTCTACTTGTTCAGGGTGAAACTGCACCTGACTGGATGTTGCGGGTGGATCTAACTCCACCTAATTTGATGCTAAAGGAATGGGCAAGTTGGGGGGATGTGGCCGCCATTGAACGGTTGCTTAAACAAAAGTTGGCTACCCTTGCAGTGGATATTCGAGCTACCCTAAAAGAATCAACTTTACATTTATTCTGCACTAATACTAATAATTCTAACCAACAAGCTCCAAATCAACAGAAAACAAAAGCAGCGATCGCTAGTAAATTAGCAAAAATCCTACCAAGAGGTATCCAAGCTGCTACCATTTATGGTTGTACTCTTAATGAAACCAACCACAAAAAATCAGAGTCACCTCTATGGATAGACTGGTTAAATTTACCAGCATCGGAAAATCCCGATCTATCTGCTGACGCTAAAGTTTTGGCAAGTCAGGGAAACCATGAAGCTATTAGTTTTCTATTAAATAGATTAGTTAATCCCGACCTAGATCAAAGATTGCAAACAGGTGGTATCCGGGTATTAATATTACCGAAGCAAGAATTATTGCACGTTATGAGCGAAGCTCCTACCTGTCCTTCTCAATCTCAAATAGGACCTATTATCTCCAATTTCTTGCGTCAACTTAAAATTCCTGGAGTTAGTGGGGTTAGGGTTTACGGTCGTCGTGCTGGTCAAAAATTGCCTTTGTGGCGCTACGGGATTAATTTTACTGGGAGAAGTCGCCAGCGTTCTGAACAAACTCCAGAGTTTGCTGCTTCTACGGAAATGGATTTTTTATCGGGTAAAAAAGCAGATCGTGTTTTCCTCAAATTAGCACCACAAACGACTGAAAAAACTGACTCAAAATTGTTACTTCCTAACAAATACATACTTACAGAACAACTGTGTACAGGTATCCAACAATTACTTATTGGTTCTCGTTTATTTCTTCCTAATGAAGAAGAATATACAAAAATTACTAATTCATTAACATATAACACTCGTAGTTATGGTAAATGGGTTGCTGCTTTTGCTTATGCTGCTCTGGGTATTTTCTTGACAGTTCAAACTGATTTAAAAGTAGGTGCAATATTAGAACGAGTTCCAGATGTTTCGCGATCGGGAAATAGTTGTCAAGGTCCGAATTGTCAAACTCCTACAGAAGAAACTTTAGATGAAAAAGCGAATTCAGAATTGACGACCTATCCTACTTTTAATAGTCCGCAATTAGATGAACAATTAGTTCGTTATCAACAATATTTACAAGTAGAAAAAAAACCACCAGATATTTTAATAGTTGGCAGTTCTAGAGCATTAAGAGGAGTTAATCCGACAGTGCTTGAGGAAAGTTTAGCAAATTCAGGATATCCAGATTTAAGAATTTATAATTTTGGGGTAAATGGAGCAACTGCTCAAGTAGTAGATTTGATTGTACGTCAGATTTTACCACCAGAACAATTGCCACAATTAATTATTTTTGCCGATGGAGTTCGCGCTCTTAATAGTGGCAAAGTTGATAGAACTTTTGATATTATTGCCAGTTCTGAAGGTTATCAAAAAGTAGATGCAGGCACATTTATAATTGGGGATAATATATCAGAAACATCAGTTAATTATCGGATCAATAAATACAAACAAATATTCAAAAATATCGAAGAAAAAACCGAAGAAATATCAGTTACTTATCAGCAACGCGATCGCCTAAAAAGCTTAATCGTATCAATTATTAATAATCCGAAAAATTGGAGTTTTTTGCATCAGCAAGAAAACCAGGCATTAGCAGCAGAAGATTCTCTGGAGTTAGACGAATTTCAAGTAAATGGTTTTCTGCCAATTTCGATTAAATTTGAACCAGAAAATTACTATCAAAATTATGCTAAAGTTTCTGGTGACTACGATGCTGATTATGCAGACTTTCAATTAACAGGAAAACAAACAACAGCACTAAAAAATTTACTACAGTATACTAAGTCAATAGGGATTAATTTTGTCTTTGTAAATATGCCTTTAACTACAGCATATTTAGACGAAGTACGAACTGCTTATGAACAAAAATTTCAGGAATATATGCAGCAGTTATCTGGGGAATATGCTAATTTTGTCTTCCGAGATTTAAGCAGTGCATGGCCGGAAACTTATGGTAACTTTTCTGACCCTAGCCATCTGAATCTTTACGGAGCGATCGCTGTTTCTCAAACATTAGCTGAGGATAATATTATTCCTTGGCAACAACCTTAAATAGGGTTGGCTGAAAAAAGCAGAGTATGGAGTGTGGGAAGGGTGGGAGTGTGGGAAGGATGGGAAGTGTGGGAAGGATGGGATATCAAAAAATATAGGGATAATAAAGTTGTTTAAATTGAATAGGAGCAGTTCTTTTTAAGCATCTCAGATCGAGATGTAATTTCTTGTAGCATTCTTTTTTTCAGGAATGCTATTATATCATGTCCGGATCGGAGCGCGATATAACTCCGTTCCGCTTGCGCGACCAAAAAAGTTTTTGTTTGTAGTTGGGCTTTAGCCCGATTTATAGTTAGGGCTAAAGCCCAACTACAAGCTTTAATTATAACTATTCAACCGGAGACCACATTATATCAAATCCGGTTGAATAATTATTATAAAAAATATAATAACATTTATATTAAGATTAAGTTTGAGCAAAAGTAAAATGCAATGATACGATTATAGGTTTAAATTACTTGGTAAAGTAAAGGGTGATGAGAAAATTTTCTCTTGAGTTTATACTGTACAACCATAAGTTCAGCTTATCTGAAAATACTTATCAGTATCTAAAAGGATATTGCTGCGATAGCCAGTTTAAACCTGAATTCAAAAGAAGGTCCCATCTGTTTGTGCCCCTAAATCAGCCTAGATACCGAGAAAAAGTTGGCAATAATGAAGTGCCAGCAGATGGCTTTATCTGGGATTTAGAAGACAGCATTCCAACTGGTCAAAAGCAAGTGGCAAGAGATAGTATTGCCAAAATACCTCCCAAGCCGGGAATAGTTGAATACAATGTTAGAATTAATGCTGGCGATCCTCAGGATTTAAAAGAGGACATCAAAGCGATCGCTCAATTTCCCTTTGATTCTGTCACTCTTCCCAAAGGAGAATCGGGCGCCGAAATAGCCCGACTGATGGAAGCAATTGGAGAAGAGAAGAACTACATCGTTACAATTGAGACCATCGCTGGTTTCAATGCTATGGAGGAGATTGCCAAGGTTCTAAGAAAAGACCGGGATGCACTGGGTTTTGGGGTCGGGGATATGTCAACCGACATTGGTGTAGAGAGAATTTCTACCTGTGAAAGTCCTCTGTTCCAACAAATTTTAGGTACGATTGCCCTCACAGGCAAAAAGTATGGACTGGCCTTATTTGACAGTGTTTCGGCAAAATTTAACGATCCAGAAAGTTCTCGCACAGAAGCAGAACTCTCCTGTAATATCTTTGGTTTTACTGGCAAAAAGTGCATAAATCCCAAACAGTTAGAATCAATAAATTTAGTCTTTTCGCCCACAATTTCAGAGATTGAAGACCATCTAGCAACCCTAGAGTCTTTCTTGGGTAGCGACAAGACTAACGCTCATGTAGTCGGTGGCGAATATAAGGGAAAGCCCGCTTTTAAAGCATCCGATCGCCAAATCAAGAAATACTTGAGACAAGGTTATTTAACTCTCATAGACTCTTAACGCTGGAAACATGACTCAAACAAATTTAGAAGGTAAAGTGGCCTTGGTTACAGGTTCGAGCAGAAATATTGGTCGGGCGATCGCTTTGGAATTGGGGCGACAGGGCGCTTCTGTAGTGATAAACGCTCGTAGTAGTGCCCAGGAAGCCGAATCTACGGCTAAGGAAGTGGAGGCTTTAGGAGTAAAGGCCATACCGATCCTAGCCGATGTTAGTGATGAAAACCAAGTCCAGGCAATGGTAAAACAGGCTTCTGATGAAATTGGTCCAATTAATATATTGATCAATAATACGGGATTGCGGCGATCGCGCGCCATAACTGAGATGACAACAGAGGAGTGGCGCAGTGTCCTTGGAGTTAATTTAGATGCTCCATTTTTCTGTTCTCGGGCTGTCGTTCCTGGTATGATAGCTACTGGGTGGGGTCGTATTATTAATGTATCAGGACTAAATGCCTTTATTGGTAGAACTGAATGGACTCACGTTTGTGCCTCGAAAATGGGGGCGCTAGGTCTGACAAGAGCTTTAGCGGTGGAATTAGCCACACAAAAAATTACAGTCAATCATATTGTTCCTGGACTCATAGACACAAGTCTTGGTACTTCTACAGATGAGAAAACAGTAAAAAAGATTGCCACTGTTCCTCTAGGACGTTTGGGATTACCTGAAGAGATTGCTAATATGTGCGTCTTTTTGGCGTCAGACGGAGCAAGTTTCATAACTGGTCAAACTCTTCATGTCAATGGTGGAGCATTGAGATACTAATAGACATCTCTGAAAATTAAAAATCAAATCAATTATCATCCAGAAATTATCTATTATTTCTTCCTGTTCCCTGTTAAGTGTTCCCTGTTCCCTCTTTTCCGGAGATGTCTAATATCCTTACTAATGTATTCAGATAAAAAATGAAAATTCATCAGGTCAGAACTTATCCCTCTAAAGAGTATCTTCCCAAGGAAGAACAACTTGCCTGGAAAATTGCCGCAGTAGCATCCGATCCAGTTGCACTTGAAGATGAGGTAGTTGAAATGATTATCAACCGCATCATCGACAATGCTGCTTCTGCGTGTGCTGCTCTCAATTATCATTCAGTTCAAACAGCCCGCGCTCAAGCCCTAACTCACTTACGCAATAGTGGTGCAACCATCTTTGGCGTTCCCCCAGAAACAAAAGTATGTGCGGAATGGGCAGCGTGGGCAAATAGCGTAGCTGTGAGAGAACTAGACTTTCACGATACTTTTCATGCTGCTGATTATTCTCATCCAGGAGATAATATTCCCTCAATTATTGCAGTAGCTCAACAATGTGGTTGTAACGGCGCAGCTCTGACGCGGGCGATTGCAACTGCCTATGAAATTCAGATCGATTTAGTAAAAGGAATTTGTCTCCACGAACACAAAATCGATCATGTAGCTCATTTGGGACCTTCTGTTGCTGCTGGAATTGGTACTCTGTTAGAATTAGATACAGAAACGATTTATCAAGCTATCCAGCAGGCAGTTCACACCACGATTACGACCAGGCAATCTCGCAAAGCTGATATTTCAAGCTGGAAAGCTTATGCTCCTGCTTATGCTGGTAAGAATGCCTTGGAAGCTGTCGATCGCTGCATGAGAGGAGAAGGTTCGCCATCACCAATTTACGAAGGTGAGGACAGTATTATTGCTTGGATTTTAAGCGGACCGAATGCCGTATATGAAGTTCCTCTTCCCGAACCTGGGGAACCCAAACGAGCAATTCTCGAATCTTACACTAAAGAACATTCTGCGGAATATCAAGCCCAAGGACTTATTGATTTAGCGTTTCGGATGGGAGAAAAAATTGATGACTTCGAGAAGATAAAAGAAATTGTCATTCACGGCAGCCATCAAACTCATTATGTCATCGGTACAGGTTCGGGAGATCCGCAGAAGATGAACCCCCAAGCGACGCGGGAAACCCTGGATCATTCGATTACATACATCTTTGCTGTTGCTCTGCAAGACAGACGCTGGCATCACTTTGATTCTTATACTCCAGAACGCGCACAGCGCGAGGATACGGTTCGCCTTTGGCAGAAGGTACGCACGCTAGAAGACCCTGAATGGACGCGACGCTATCACAGTCGCGATCCCAAAGAAAGAGCATTTGGCGCTCGCGTTGAGATTTTCTTTAATGATGGTTCTAAAATTGAGGATGAACTGGCTGTTGCTAATGCACATTCTTATGGGGCTAGACCGTTTCGGCGTCCTGATTATATTCGCAAGTTCGAGACTCTAACTGAGGGAATTATCGCTCCCAAAGAGCAAGAAGATTTTCTGACTCTGGTGCAACAGTTGCCGAAGCTAGTTCCAGAAGAGCTAATGCGACTGAATTTAATTGCGTCGCCTGGTTATCTTGTTGAGAATTCTGCTAAGGGAATTTTTTGATTTGATTAAAGCTCGTAGTTGGGCTTTAGCCCAACTACAAACCTTCCCGACACTTCTAT
This sequence comes from Dapis brunnea BLCC-M229, assembly GCF_050015995.1. Classification (NCBI taxonomy): domain Bacteria; kingdom Bacillati; phylum Cyanobacteriota; class Cyanophyceae; order Oscillatoriales; family Microcoleaceae; genus Dapis; species Dapis brunnea. The sequence continues at coordinate 152,236 of NZ_JBNHEP010000107.1, forward strand.
GTTTCAGGCTGTTTTATGCTTCTATTTTGTGTAAGTCCCAATAGATAAAGACCTAGTAAAATCAACATTTGCCGTGTTACTTGTATTGCTAACACCATTCCCGTATTCCCTCCTAACTGATTAGCTGTTGCAATCATAGCTTCTATTCCTCCCGGTGTAAAACCAAGAATTGCTGTTACTAAATCTATTTTAGTTATCAAGTGAAATTGATATCCAATAGCAAGACAAGATAACATCAGTACAATAACAAGAATAATTTCCAGTAATATGGGTTTCCAAAGCTTGCGGACTGCTTGGAGATTAAATCTCAAACCGATGGAAAGTCCAACTAAAATCAATGCAAAAACCCACAACCAATGGGGCACGAAAAACAAGCCAGGCAGATTCCAAAATAATAATAGTCCTACTAAAAAGGCACCTAAAAATCCGGTTGTAGGCAGCTTGAGCCACTTACCAAGTATAATTCCCAAAATACAACATCCAGCCAATACAGGTAAATTAAAGAATATTGAGACCATAGAATCGTTAACTGTTGATTCTGCTGTCATTATGGGTTCCACTACGTTATCGGGAAATAGAAGAGTAACAGTTGTGGGTATAGTTAGTACCACAATAACCATGCGGATATATTGAAGCACAGTGACTGTTATTGGCTCTGCCCCAAACTCTTCACTCAGAAGAGCTAAAGTAGCAGCTGAACCAGGAATAGACCCTAAAAAACTTGTTAATTTATTCACTCCACCCCATTTCCACAGTAAGTAGCCATTAAACATACTTAAAGCACCCGTTCCTAAAATACACAATATTACAGGTATGGCGTGGGTTGTTGCTAACATTAGTGTATCAGGAGAAAATCTGGACGCTGAGTAAAGTCCGATAATTGCCTTGCCAACTTTAATAAAATCAGAAGGGAGAGGTTTGGGATTATCCTGAATACAAGCATAAACAATGCCAACTAATAGAGGCCCAAGTAACCATCCTACAGGAACTCCCAGCCAATCGCAGGCAAAGCCAACAATGGCTGCAAAGGCCAAAAGTAGAATAATTCTTGTCAGGTTCTGCCAGCTTGATGTAATTGATTGATGCCAAGAGGCCAAAAGTTCCATATCTTTATGTTTATTTTTACTTTGATGAGTATTTACCTTTTAGTCTAAGATTATAATCATATTTTTCTTTGTAGATTGTAAATAATAGGCAATAAATAAATTCTGCAATTATTATAGAAAAAGAGTAAATTTTACTAAAAAAAAGTCTAAAACTTCCCCTTTCAACGGGATGAAAAAGCGGTCGTTTAGCTAGCACACAACTTTCCTATCGGAATGCTACGCAAACGCACTTCGGCTGTCGCCGACATGAAAATCGGAGTTTCCCGAAGGGTGGGATGGCGTTTTGCTCCGCAACATATCAAGCGAAGCGGCTCTGCAAGAGCAGGTCTCCTTTCCCTCCGGGACGCTACGCGACATGAAACGCGTAGCGAAACGCCAGATCAAATCGACCAAGAGAAAATCAACTTCAGTATTTCAATCCTGATGCTTCAGCCAGAGGTACTGATAACTGATAACTGTTAACGTAGTTCCTCCGATAGGAGGCTAACTGATAACTGAAATGACCTAGTATGAAGTCCTGAATTAATTATATTATGTGGATTTTTAATCAAAATAAAACTCATAAACAGACAAAACAACTAAACAAAATAATTTTGCTAAAAATTAGTAAGGCGATCAGCATATTACTGCTGTTTTGTCTATCATTGATACTGGTTATATCAATGGTTCCTACGACCAGAGCTTCAATAACAAATATTTCAGCAGAAGCACAATTAATTAGTAATGCAGAAGCAAGAGATGATGCTTATGAAGAATTAGTTGATGGGTATGAAAAACTAGAAGGAATATTTACCCTTTATCGAGACCAAGAAACAGGTCAAACATTAATGGAAATTCAACCTGAACAACTGAATAAAAATTTCCTTTCTGTGATTACTTTAGAATCAGGTATTGGTGAAGCGGGTTTAATTAGTGGCATACCAATGAGAGATTTTGTATTCCAGTTAAGGAAACAGCAAGATAATATTCAATTTGTTCTGCCAAATCTCAATTTTAGAACTAACGAATTAGACCCACAAGCTCGTTCGATTAAACGTTCTTTTAGTGATTCAGTTTTATATTCTCTACCCATCAAAGCAATTCATTCTCAAACACAAACATTACTCATAGATTTAGAAAATTTATTGATAGGGGATTTTAACTTACCATCATTAGAAGAATACTTACCTTATGATTACTCAATAGATGAGACAAAATCTTATATTAGTGATGCTAAAGCATTTCCTTTAAATATAGAATTAGAGTCAGTATATGGTATCCTAAATGAAAAATACCCAGAATATTTAGAATCTGTACCAGATAGTCGTGCTTTTAACCTGAGAGTCCGTTACAGTTTTTCTGAATTACCAATAAATAATGGTTATATTCCTCGACTTGCAGATGAAAGAGTAGGTTATTTTATTAGTGCATATAAAGATGTTTCAGACAATAATCGTCGGGAACCTTTTGTTCGTTATATTCAGAGATGGCATCTGGAAAAACAAATTCCTAGCGCACCTTTATCACCACCCTTAGAACCAATAACTTTTTGGATAGAAAATACAGTCCCAGTCCAATATCGTGATGCAATTCGAGAAGGAATATTAATGTGGAATAAGGCTTTTGAAAAAGCTGGATTTATTGATGCTATTCAAGTCAAACAAATGCCCGATAATGCTACTTGGGATCCAGCAGATGTTCGTTACAATACGATTCGTTGGTCAACTACTTTTGAATCTTGGTTTAAAGGCATAGGTCCTTCCCGTTTCAATCCATTAACAGGGCAAATTTTAGATGCAGATATTATTTTAGATGCAGGAATTATTAGAGATATTAAATATGGTCAAATCGGGAGTCTAATTTTACAAAATCAATCTTTGGCTAAGGCTTTTAAAACTAAGGATGGAAAAAGTTATAATCCTTGTGTTTTAGATATGTATTCTCCTAATTTAGATGATTTAGAAATTGAGGCAGAAGCAAATATTTCCAACAAAAATAACAATATAGAATCTATAATTCCTAAATCTTTACAAGCACAATATTTATCTTCTCATAAGTCATCAGAACACCTTTGTTTTGCTTGGAACTCATCTCAACAGTTAGCAGTGGGAGCAATAGCAATGGATGTTTTGCAAAATGTCAGACCCTACAGTACAGAAATGGAAAAATATGTCAATCAGTTCCTCAAACATCTCACTGCTCACGAAGTCGGACATACTCTCGGTCTCAGACATAATTTTCATGGTAGCACGATGTTGGAACCAGAACAGTTGAATGATACTAGCATTACTCACACAAAAGGGTTGGTAGCATCTGTAATGGATTATGTACCAGTCAACCTCGCACCAGAGGAAACAACACAAGGAGACTACTTTCCGGTTGTAGTCGGTCCTTATGATGACTGGGCGATTGAATATGGTTACAAACCTAGTGGAATAGCTAGTTATATTGGTGAAAAAGCATTTTTACAAGACATTGCAAGTCGAGCAGTGCAACCAGAATTATCTTATGCACCAGATGAAGATTCCTATGACATCTTAGATCCAGCAGCAAACAGTTATGACCTCAGTAGCAATACTTTAATTTATGCTCAATGGCAATTAGATAATGCTCGGAAGATTTGGAGAAGTTTAGAAAAGCGCGTTCCCAGAAGTGATGAAAGTTATAGCGATATTAGAGTCATGTTCGATACAGTTTTATCTTATTATTTCCGACAAATAATAGATAGTGCTTTGTATGTAGGGGGTCAGTCGTTTAATCGAGAGAGTATCAAAAATGCTAATGGGAGATTGCCTTTTGAAACAATTTCTATAGAGAAACAGCGTCAAGCATTAAAAATACTAGATAAATATATTTTTAATGAGGATGCGTTTGAGTTCTCACCCGATTTGCTGAATAAGTTGGCACCCTCACGTTGGCAACATTGGGGAAGCCCAGTTTTGGTTTTTCCTTTAGATTATCCGATTCAAGATCGGATTTTATTGCTGCAACGAATAGTTTTACGATCGCTCCTTTCTGATACTCGTTTGACTCGTCTACGAGATTTGGAGTTGAAGACCACGCCAGAGAATGTTTTGAAATTGCCAGAACTTTTTGATACTCTGCAAAATAGTATTTGGAGTGAAGTTTTACAACAAACTGGGGGAGAAGTTCAAATTTCTAGTATGCGTCGTTCCCTACAACGGGAACATCTGAAGCTATTAATTTCAATGGTATTGCGTAATCGTACTGTGCCTGAAGATGCTCGGAGTTTAGCGTGGTATGAACTGCGACAACTTGATAAAGATTTGCAGAAGGCGATTAAAAAACGGGGTAAGAAGATGGATGACTATACTAGGGCGCATTTAGAAGAAACACGCGATCGAATTGTGAAAACTTTGAATGCACAATTGGAGTCTAATTAGAAAGTTAAAAGTAATATTTTAGAGGTTTTTAACCTCAACTGAGACCTCCAAAACCTTAACCGAGAGGTATGATATCAAGTCCAGTAGTATCGGTGTAATTAGATAATAGAGTTTGGGAATGGTGGGGAGTGTGGGGGGATGGGTAAATATAGAAAGATTTGGGGCGTTGCTGAATAAAAGTATGATTTTACAGTCCTCAGGAGTCAGGAGCTAGAAAGGTGCTTTTTCCCTACCTTAAAGAGGGAAAATAGGTCTGATTTACACATTATAAATTTAGGAATTTCATACCGTGTTTCAGCAACGCCAGATTTGGCATTATGTGAAGATGGAACATTTTTTTATACCGAATTAACCGGATTTGATATGAAAGCTCAACTTCCCCAAAATATATCAAATGGATTCTCTAAAATTAACGCGGGCAAGATGCCCGCACTATAGAGGTTTGAATGTTACAGCGCTTTTCAGATGGATGAACCACATTGTCATAACCAAAACCCTGTAGGGGCTTGCTGGCCATTCGCCCCTACTGTGGTCTACTGAAATGAAAACCGCTGTAATCTCTGGACTTGGAATCTACTGTAAATCATGTCAATCTAAAACCTACTCTATGAATAGACGTTCCTTTCTGCAATTAATGGCAACAACATCAGGTTTTATTTTCTCAGGAAAAAGTTTTGCCAACCTTTCAACAGCTAATGCTCAATTATCAAATAACATCTCATCTTCTATGCAATCTAATTCTTCCTTTTTTATGCCCGATGAAGCCGAACCTCATTTATGTAGTTGGATGGCCTTTAGTGCTAGTCCAGATATTTGGGGAAGGAAATACGCTTCTGGAGTACAAGATAATCTCGCCAGAATTGCTAAAGCTATTGTCAAATATGAACCTGTTAAAATGTTAGTGCGAGAAAAAGACTATAAGGTAGCTCTAGCTAAATGTGGTACTGATGTAGAATTGATTGTTTGCCCAATAGATGACCTATGGATGCGGGATACAGGTTGCGTTTTTGTTGTCAATGATGCTGGTGAGAAAGCAGCTATTGATTTTAATTTTAATGGTTGGGGAAACAAGCAATATCACGATCGCGATGCTAAAGTAGCTCGGTTTGTGGCCAAACAGTCTGGAGTACAATTGTTCGAGACAGACCTTATATTTGAGGGTGGTGGTATTGAAGTCGATGGTCAGGGGACGGCGATCGTGACTGAAAGTTGTATTATTAATGATAATCGTAATCCTGGTTGGAGTAAAGCTGACTGTGAAGCAGAATTGAAGTATTTATTGGGGTTGCGGAAAATTATTTGGTTGCCTGGTATCAGAGGTTATGATATTACGGATGGTCATACAGATTTTTATGCCCGTTTTGCTCGTCCTGGTGTTGTTATTGCTGGATACGATCCAGATCCTGATTCTTTTGACCATGCTGTTACGAAAAAACATCTAGAAATTCTGCGATCGACAACGGATGCGGATGGGAATAAATTAGAAGTTGTTGTACTTGAGGGTCCGAAAAAGATACGACCAGGATACGAAACTGATGACTTTGCAGCAGGATATATTAACTTTTACGTTATTAATGGCGCGGTTATTGCTCCACAATTTGGCGATCGCCAGGCAGATCGACGTGCAAAGGAAACTTTAGGGCGACTTTTTCCCGGTCGAGATATTGTACAAATTAATATTGATGAAATTGCTGCTGGAGGAGGTGGAATACATTGCACGACTCAGCAGGAACCAAAGTAATTTCAGTTATCAGTTAGCCTCCTATCGGAGGAACTACGTTAACAGTTATCAGTTATCAGTACCTGTGGCTAAACCATTGGGATTGAAATACGGAAATTGATTTTAAGTCCTGAGTAATATCATGTCCAGATCATAAGTGATCAAAAAGTTTTTGTTTGTAGTATTGTTCTAGCCCTATCTACAGTTCGGTCTAGAGCAATACTACAAGCTTTAATTGTCACTATATGAGGTTAGGCTCATGTTATTATGTCCAAGATATTCCTGAAACGGATGAGACAAAATAGCCAAAAGTTTTTCAGTATCTCTAATATAGTATTCACGCAGATCGATACAGAGGAGATTACCTTCTAAGAGAAGAAACTGCCAGATAGTTCCTGTTGTTACGGCTCCATAAATCGGTAAATTGATATTTTCTCTCAAGTTAAATCTTTGAGCAGCAATCATTTCAGCCATACACTGGGCTAAACCTCCTTTAATATTTTCATTCTTGGCTTCAACTAATGTCAGCACTGGTCGGCATATTTCATAAATTTCTCTTGAAGCTGTTAAAATAAAGTCACAATAACCGTTTAATCCTAACTCCGAATCGATATTGAATTCCGAACCAGAAAAAAAACCCACCTCATTTTTATACATCTGCCGAATTTCTAATAGGGTAGGCGCAATTAAAAGTTCAGAACGGGCTTTTTCTGTATTGATAGCATTTGCGAGAGGAATATTTCGTTCTAAGATTTGTTGCAGAAATTCGCTGACTTCTACAGGAGGAATGTCAGCAAATAAATTTTTTGACTCATCTACTCTCAGCTCAAAGCGATCGCGCACCTCAGCTATGGTTTTAAATTCACTATAAGACATGGCTTTCGGCTCCTTGTTTTATTATATCATGTTCGGTAGCATCGGTATTGTATAGAAGGTAAGGAAGAAGAAAGAAGTTTTAAGAAAAGGAAGAACTCCAAGAAGCTGTTTGAGAAGTATTGCATAGAACCGATGAATCCTAAAAACCTAACCCCCTGCCCCCTCCTATCCCCCCTGCCCCCCTTTGAAAGCTATGCTTTATAAACATCTTTCTTAACATAAAAATTGACTTTTAGAGACAAGTTGTGAATCAGTCTTTAAAAGGTTTTTGTCAGAGAAAAAGTGTATTCAAAAGTACATTCTTTTCGATAACTTAACTGGACTTTAGGAAAAAACAGGTTAAAAATAAGGTAAAACCTTTATACAGTAATGTTTTTACCTGAAATCAAAGGGTTTCTTGATATATCTAGGTTTCAGCCATTTTCAGCAAGTTCAGGTATTTCCCTTGCTAATACTGGGTTTGAAGCCATTTTCAGTGTAAAAAATCTAAAAGTCCAGTTAAGTAGTTTTTCCGATCTACTATGATTCTTTCTCCTTTCTCCCCTGCTCCCTGCTCCCCTACTCCCCTACTTCCCACAAGGTTTTCAGGAGTTCCTTATAAGGGATAGTTTTGAAAGGGGGGTAAGCAATGTGGGTTTCAAAGCCTCTCTCCTCGCAGGAGAGAGGTTTGGAGAGAGGTTTTTATGAGTTTACAAACAGCTTCTAACATAAGGTATGATGTTTCTCCAGCTTTTACACCAACGATACCAATGGACATAATATTAATTATTAAAATCTGGCTTTTTGTTTGGTTCTGAAGGGTTTATATCAAATCTAAGAAACCGGGTTTGTGGGAAGTAGATATTATACAGTGGGGCATTTACAGCGCTTTTCAGATTGATGACCTCACGTCAATAACCAAAACTCTGTAGGGGTGAATGGCCATTCGCCCCTACTTCATTCATACCTTAAAACTTTTTCCTCTTCCTTCCTGACTCCTGACTCCTCCCTCATTATTTATAACTATTCAACCAGACATAATATAACACAGGCATCTTGTCTATTCCCTAATCATTTTTATCCTCAGAACTTTTAGGAAAATTACCCTGTTGATAGGTATTAATTTGCTCCTCACTCAACAAGTCCATAAAATCTGCCAACTCGCTATAAGTTACGCACCGAACTTCGGGCAAACCGCAGACAGACTCAGCTAACCTAAACATAGCATTCCAGTATGCACCATTATTCCAAGCTGAAAAATGATGCCCGATATGTATGGGAGCGCGGTTGCCATTATAGTTTTTCTGAAAATACCTCATGTAAGTTTTATAAGTATCTTCCTCATAACGTTTAGCATTGCGAGGATTTGGTTTTGCCCGAGAATGCAGGTAATAGAAATTGTAATCCATTGATAACACGTTCTTGCCTCTGGAGTTAGTCAAACTAGCTAGGGGAAAATTCCAAATACCGTTTTCCTGACGTGGCCAATAGTTAGAAGAAGCGACTTTGCTTGTGTCGTAGCGGAAATTATCCTTTGCGAGAACCTTATACAAACCTGGACTTCTGGCTAATAAGGGAGCACGAAAACCTTCTATAGCATCGCGATCGAATACGAGTGAGCCTGGCAAACCGTTAATTTTATGAGCTTCAAACAGAAACTTATCAAAATATTCAAACTCTTCACCCCAGTCTTGCTCGCTCCATTTACTACCATTGAAATGACCGACTGCATGAGAAGCGATCTCGTGACCTTCCTGGTAAACGAGATTAACCTGTTCGAGTCGCAGACCAATATCTTCAGCTTTTCCTCCCCAACCAATATCCGAACGACCTTTACCTTTGCCACCGGGAGCGTTGTAGAGTTTCCGTTTGTCTTTGCTGACAAAATATACACCACTGACAAAATAAGTGAAGCGAACGTTAACGCCTTTTTTTTCCATTTCCTTGGCAAAATTACGCGACCTTTTCCAAGCATCTAGGGAACGGGAACCGTCAAATGCTAACATGACAAACTGGGGCGGTGTTTTGTTTGTTATCTCTATATCTTGCATCAGTTTGTAGAGAAAACGAGCATTCCAAAGGTTTAACTGACAGCTATTTCCTCCATTAGCTTTGATACAAGCAGAAATTAATTCTTGAGTAAAAGGACCCATGACTTGGTTATTTTCAACACAATAACCGATAATTTTATTGAGGCTAGCTCCCTCCGGACATCTTCCGTTTCCGTAAGCTTGGAGAAATAATTTTTCTGACCATTGGTTACTATTGCAACTGCCTCCACCTCCCCATTGTCGACATTTTTTAATCATTGTTTTGGTGAATGGTCCAAGAACGTATTCGCCGTTAGTATAGAAGTATCCACCTTTGTCGTTAACGGGCTTTTTTTCAAATTTTAATGTCTCTAATTTAGAAATTGTATTGTTGGTGGGTGTAGGATTGTCCGAAATATTTGATGTGTTGCTACAGGCAGATATTAAAATTAAAATACTATAGATAAAAAGGCTATAGTATAATTTTAGTTTTCTTAGCACTTTGATATTTTTCACTCCTCTCAGTAAAATCTGGAAATAAGTTATATTTTTAGGACTTACTTAAACACAAGACAGGAAAAACCAAAGAGTATTTGAAATTGCTTGTCTATGAGTCCCAAAAGAATAGAATAGCTTATAGGTGCGTAAATCCTAATCTTGCTATTTAAAATACATCAAGTGCTATCTCTTTGCCAATCCTACTCATTTGTAATCAAACCTTTGAAGACCTATACCAAATGGAGGAAGCAGTTTTTGAGCGATGTATTAACTTACTAAAACAGCCATTACTGATTGAAGGTCTCACTTGTTTTCACTGGTGGCCTACTGATAATTTGACAAGAGTTTGAAGAGTGGCGTTCGCGGTAGCGTTGCGTAGCAATATCGCTCGGATTTTACACAAACGATGCTACCGGACATGATATAATATCAAATCCGGTTGAATACTTAATTATATAGTTGGGGAAGATGGGGGGATAGGGAGATGGGGAGATGGAGACCCACCCCTAACCTCTCCCAGGAGGGGAATTTGGGCAATGTAGGGAGATTGAAGGCTTGAAGTAATTTAAGAAATTATAAACATATATCATATAATCGGATTCTATGTGCAATTAACCGGATTTGATATAATTGATAATTTATGAAAAATAAAATCTATTATCGTGAGAAATCATTAATTCTTTCCCTCTACTCCCTACTCCCTACTCCCTCTTTTCCGGAGAGGTCTAATGTTTACAATTGATTGGGGTTTTTAGAGGTGGTTCGACTTCTTCCTTCTTCCTTATATAGCACTACGCAAATAGGGCGCGGACATTTCTAAATCCTGAAACCTTTTGATAGTCAACTGTTCCCAGTTAAGTGTTCCCTATTCCCGATTCAAGTAGCGCTATATAAACAAAAAAAAGCGGTTCAATATTTGAACCGCAACCACAGAATCAAACCTTAATTTTGAAAAAGAGGGGTATCTTTAGAACGCTGGAGCGATCGTACTTCACTCAAGAAGCATAAGCATGCGATCGCACCCTGCACTCCGGTTAGATGAGCGGTAACGCTCCGTTGATGTTGTTGGTCGCTGTCAACATGAGTTGATCGTCTATGGTTGAGGGATTACCATCCAAATCTAAGGTGCCTGTTGCAACGATCGAGTTACTTGTGCCCAGAGAGGGGTCGAGATTATCTACCACGAATGGACCAAAGGAATAGCCCAAAGGACCAGAAATTAAGTCATCTTCGTCGATACCAGGCTGAACTGTACCGTTTACCGAAACCTCGAAGTCAATCACCTCACCCACAACAGGATTGTTGAGTAAGACTCCTGTGAGTTCATCAGGTTCTATGACCTGTTGGGCTCCTCCCGTATTATCTATTTCCTGGAGGGCGCTACCTGAGGCAATATTACTACCAGCAGTCACACCAATCGAATTCCGCTGAACACTCAAATTATCTAGGGCAGCTAACTCACTGGTGTAGTTAGTAGCGTTGGCGTTGTTATCACCTACATTTGTACCAGTACCAGATTCACCATCACCATCACCACCAATATTCGGTACACCATCTGATATGAAATACATCAGGTTAGTCGCTGTGTTTTTATCCGCTTCAGCATCAAAGAAATCGATTGCCTTGTCTAGTCCATCATCGAAATTGGTGAATTGGAAAGGCGAACTATCAGGTGTCGTTAAACTTGTGATTGCATTCACAAGATCTGGATTAATAGCAGTCGAGTCATTGGGATCTACAAGATCATAGTTACTACCGTTATCTGTAACCAAAGTTCCCTGTGTTCCAAAGGTGATCAACCCAATATCAACAGTGTCATTATCCAACCCAGGTGCGTCTACAATAGATTGAAGCAAATTAAGGGTTGATTGAATCTCATAATCGAGAACACTGTTAGACAGACCATCATTGTTCACATCACCAACATTACCATTATCCACTGTATTAAACAGTACTGTGCTTGATGAAACGTCGATAACAATACCGATGTTGAATGGAGGCTGGAACTCTGGTGTAGAAAGAAAGCCCTCTACAAAGGTTGTGCTGTTGGCAGTTTGCTCTTCAGTCGTCAAATCCAGCTTCACCGTTTGCGACCCAAGCGTGTCCTGATCCGAGGTGGTCTGGCGACCTGGATCAACGATGGTAATTTCCACCGTGGCGGTGTCAGTAAGACTACCATCGCTAACAGTGTATTGGAAGGTATCGCTGCCACCTGAGAAGCCGGGAGTCGGCGTATAGGTTAAGTCACCGTTGGCATCCAAACTGATTGAACCATTGTTGGGGTTTGTATTGCTGGTCACCGTTAAGCTGCCATCATCTATGTCGTTAGTGATGACGTTGCCGCTCACAGAGGAGTTGAAGCCGTCACCGTTGTTCTCATTTGCTTCCACGGTGAAACTGTCATTCTGTGCATTGGGTGCAGCATTAACGTTATCAACACTAATAGTTAATGTTGTGCTACTGGTATCCCCATCTACATCCGTAATAGTGTAGTTGAACACCTCTGTCAGACCACCTTCAGGAACATCACCTTGAGCAGGTGGTGTATAGCTGTAGGTTCCATCTGGATTCAAGGTAAATGAAAAAACTTCTTAATATTAACCCCCAACAACTAAGATTTAAAAACCTTTTTACAAGGGTTTGAAGTTTGTTATGCTAACCGGCTAATAATATCACATAGATACCGAGATTTGACTCTACACTAACAAATATTTTTTGTCTAGTATTTATGCATACATAAACTTCAAAAATATAAACAGGACTTACTCAACGACACTAATTGTATTGGTTATATCTAGAATAATGACCAAATAGTTACCATATATAGCGGTACTGTTTCAACAATTATTAATTATGAAAATTTTTTCTTGTTTCTCCTTTAAAGGAGAGGCTTTAAACCTTAATTATTCGGTAAGTCCTAATAAATAAAAAATCAGGTGGTGGTGCATAGTAATGGTAAAGGAAGCACTAGGAGTGTAGGGAGATTGGGAGATGGGGAGTGTCGGAGAAATTAAAAAATATATATCCTCACCATTACTATGCAGGACTACCAAAAGTCAAAGATTATCCAATTGGCCACAATCCGATGCATCAACTGAGTAGGACGAAAATAGTTTTCCACCCCATTGTCGTGGTTAATGTCTTTGTTGCAGAAAAGATGACTATAAGCTAAAAATAACAGGGTATGGCACAAAAAATCTGCACAGGTTAGAGATGAGTAAGTCCAAGTCCAAGTCTAAGCCTCAGTACAAGGTCAAAAATTGGTCTTCAGATGATACCTCCTTGAAGAATAAAGGAAGTCTGACATTTTGGGTAACTCCAGAGGTGATAGAGCAATTACTGAACCAAAAGAAAACAGGACTTTGATAGATCGTATCGAGAATTTTTAGATGATTGCCCAAGAAAAAAAACAACCCAAAGTTAATCATATCCTTACCTTAACTATTTTATGGTTATTGGGGGCGGTGAGCGATCGCCTCTGGTTTGCTTTTGATAATTCTGTTCCTGCTTGGGATCAAGCGGACTATCTTACGGGTTCTCTTACTTATTGGCGTGCGTTACAAAATGTACAATTGTTTTCTGGGGAATGGTGGCAGAATTTTTGGCAGCTTTCGCCGAAGGTGCCGCCGTTAACTTATATTCTTACTGTTCCGTTTCAAAATATTTTTGGTAGGGGTGCTGATGAAGCAACTTTAGTACATCTATTATTTAGTGCTATTTTACTGACTTCAGTTTACAGTTTAGGTGGCAAATTATTTAATCAAAAAGTTGCGTTTTGGGCAGCAGTATTATCAATATTATTTCCGGGATTATATAGATATCGTTTACAATTTTTACTCGACTATCCCCTCACGGCAATGGTAACTTTAAGTTTCTCTTGTTTGACATTTTGGTATTGGAATAGGGAACAGGGAATAGGGAGTAGGGAAGAGGGAATAGGGAATAGGGAACATAAAACGGGAAAAATTGATAAAGAAAAGTTGAATTTTAATTCTGAAACAACCTCTATTTTCGATAAATTATTGTCAAAAATCTCTACTCTAGCAAATACAGCGTATTTCATATTAGTGAGGTACACCAGTCGCGGGCAAGATGCCCGCACTACAAAAACTTTACGATTTATATTTGTACCTCATCTACCTGCAATCTGGTGTAATTTACTTATATCTTTAACTCTAAAGAATTGGCTTTGGGCGACTGCTTTTGGTTTGACTTTCGGTCTGGCAATTTTAATTAAACAAACTACAATATTTTTTCTCTTTACACCCTTGCTTTGGATAGGGGTAAATATTTTCAAAAAACGGCAGTGGTACAAACTAATTCAACTGATTTATTCTCTCTGCTTATCCGTCGCAATTTTTTACCCTTGGGCGAGAACAAATTGGCTGTTAATGTTAACTGCTGGTAAACGAGCAACAGTAGATTCTGCTATTGCTGAAGGAGACCCCAATCTCTTAAGTTTAGATGCTTGGATTTATTATGGAAAATTACTCCCTTACCATATTTCTTTACCTCTACTAATTATTCCGATTGGTGGATTAATTATTTACTTAATCGGGCTCAACAAAAAACAAGAAAATTTTTCAACTCAGCTCCATTCTTTTCAATTACTAGCTGTATTTTTAATAGGCGGATACCTAATTTGCTCTCTCAATATCAACAAAGATTTTCGTTACACTTTGCCATTATTGCCAGTTTTATCAATTTTATTAGCCTTTGGTTTAATGCAATTTCCTAGAAAAGTAGGAAAACAAATTCGCTACTTTACTGTTGGTTTAGCAATTATTCTAATGTTATTAAATCTCTGGCCGATAGCTGGAATTTTCCCTAGAAGAATTACTGCTTGGTTAAGTCCTGGTGCTACTTATTATGCTCATTTAGGCAAAGAATGGCCTCATCAAAAAGTAATTACCGAAATTATCAAAACTGACCCCTATTTACGGTCAACTTTAGGGGTTTTACCTTCCACTCCAGAAATTAATCAACATAACCTAAATTATTACGGCGCTCTACAAAATTTACAGGTCTATGGTCGGCAAGTAGGAACTAATTTAAAACAAGTAGAACAAGATGCGCGATCGCTTTCTTGGTTTGTCACAAAAACTAATGAACAAGGTTCTGTCAAAAGAATTAAAAAAGCTCAAGCTGCTATTGTTAATATCATCGAACAACACCCGAATTTTCAATTACAAAAAAGTTGGAAGTTGCCAGATAATAGCAACTTAAATCTCTATCATAATCAGTTTTTACCTGTAGAGGTTCATCCCCTGACTAAACCACAGGAAAAAGTTAAACTAGACTATATAATTTTATCGCCAAAAATCAGACCAGGAACTCCCATACCGATCACCTATAAATGGTCTGGTTCCTGGCAAGAATTACAGTCAGGTTTAGTCTTATTAACTTATCGCCGAGAAAATATAGCAATTCCCACAGTTACGAAGTACATTGAGAATCCCCCTAAATCCCCCTTAGAAAGGGGGACTTTGAACCCTCCCCCTTTACAAAGGGGAACTTTGAACCCTCCCCCCTTACAAAGGGGGGCAAGGGGGGGATATAAAACTGACAATAATGTCTCAGAAAAACCTGTTACCAAATTCATTCACGATCGCGCTATAGGAATGGGAAGTTTGCACTCTGGAATGTTTCAAGCAAATAAGTCTGAGGTCGGGTTTGAAGTTATTGAACGAATAGGAATGCTACCCCCAGCTAATATCGTACCGGGAACTTATCTATTAGAGGCGACCTATCTTAACCGAGAAACTGGGGAAACTTATCCTATTCCTGTAGAACCACCCGTGCGTGTAGAAGTTGACCCGCAAGCGCAAATATTACCAGCACCAGAATTAGATTTAGTGACCCAGTTGCGGATGTGGGGTCAAAAGTTACCCCAGGGAATAAAGGGGTTGGAAACTGTATTTCAGGAAGTGGCGCGAGTTAACCAATACGATCCAGTTCAAGATTATACTGAACAAGCAGAACAAACTTTAACCTATCGTTTGCAACAGGAACCAGATAATTTAGAATTGCTCTATAGTTTAGCTTTGGCACAAGTTTTACAAAAAGATGCAGAGGGAGCGATCGCTACTTTAACTAGGGTAACTGAGTTAGATTCCCAGAACCCCTTTTCTTATGCTTATTTGGCTTTTGTCTATTTATACAATCTTAATCCTGGGGCGGCAAAAATAGCTTTAAAGTCTGCTTTGGAAATTGACCCTCATCAACCAGAAATTAGGTCATTAAATGGTATTGCTGCTTTAATGCAAGGAAATTTAGTTCAAGCGTGGCAAGAGTTCAGAAGTCATAATTCAGAAGTCAAAAGTCATAAGTAATTTTATAAGTCAATAGTAGGGACGGGTTCCACGTTAAGTTAATGCTGTTACAAATTACTCAGATGAACCCGCCCCCACTCCCATAATCTAATGCACCATTTTATATCTGTCAGTGTCAGTCCAGTACGGTGTGTATTTATAGCGCTACTTGAATCGGGAATAGGGAACACTTAACTGGGAACAGTTGACTATCAAAATGTTTCAGGATTTAGAAATGTCCGCGCCCTATTTGCGTAGTGCTATACTACTAAAATTTAGACTCTGAAAAGGATTTAATATCATGTCCGGATAAGAGCGTGATAGAACTCCGTTCCGCTTCACGACCAAAAAACTTTCTCTTCCTTATAGCTTAAAATTCCCTCCTCTTCCATCCTGACTCCTGTAGGGGCGAATGGCCATTCGCCCCTACGACTCCTGACTTCTCCATTTTTATTTATAACTATTCAACTGGACATGATATAACAATCCGTCGTAACGCACCATTGTGGACTGTTTCATCTTAAATGTTGCATTAGAAAATGGGGAGATGGGGAGATGGGGGGATGGGGTGATTACTAAAAAAGCGCTCTGCACAGTTTTAGCTGAAACAGTCCAATTGCATAAATGTCAGTCTACTACTCACTTCAAGGTCTAACCCTTTTATTTATCATAATTTGAAATTTATGTCCATTCCGAACAAGTGTGGATTTCTATAACTTTTTATTCAGTTTGCCCTAATACATTAACTTGACACTTCAGGCAATAAATTGTTACATTTGTTTACAGTAAAGTTAAAAAATGTAAAGGAAAAAAAATTATGGTTATCTTAATCTCACTATTCGTAATCGCTTGGGTAGCTGCTGCAGTAATCGGAAGTCAAGCTTACTTCTTGGGCGAGCAAACAAAGCCTATCCACGAGCGTAACTGGAATTCTGAGTCTTTTGAAAATTTATCTGAATCTTTGACTGGCAATAGATTAGACTACAACAACCGAGTTCCGTCGTATAGTATGGATGCCTATGCTAGTCAGCGTGTTAATGGTTCAAATGCTTAGGTAATAGTCAAAGATAGTATCCCGTCATTGGGACAGAAATGTAGTAGAAGGAAGCAATCTTATTAGTTCCAAGCTACTACAAGAAAATCAACCTCTTATGAGAAGTCACAGTCGAATTTTTTTCTTCCTCTTGTTTCTGAAAGCTTGAATTATTTGATTTCCTCCCTAGCAGATATATTCTGTTGGGGCGATTTTTTTTGCTTCAATTTGGCTAAGTTCAATAATTAATAACCTACATTCCGCACGACAAAATGTAGCATGAAAAACGGAGACAGGAGACAGGAGACAGGAGACAGGAGGCAATCAAAGTGGTCAATAGGAGTAAGTAATTGAGTATTTATGCTTAATATTTTCCTGAGAATCTGACTCCTGAGAAAGGTCAATGAATAGGATTTATAGAGTATAAATACGAACCCGCGCTACCATTTTTTATACTACTTTTAATATTACAACTTGACGTGCGGAATATGGGTTAATAATGAATAATTAATAATGAATAATTAATTATTACCCCTCCTTGAAAACGGATAGGATTGACTAATCATGAAAATTTTTATTTATTATCCCCTATCCAAGGGGAGGCTAATTACCAAAATTTTTCGGTAATATGAATAACGGTAGTAGTATGGCACAGCAATAAATTGACGTGCGATCGCGTACTGTCAAACTAATTAACATGGATTAAATTACCCTATCTAAAAAAATAATAATGAGAAAATTCTGAGAAAACTATTAAAAAATTCTCAGAAAACTCTTACCTTTCTCTCATGCAGATTAAATGAATCCGTAATTATACTTAATTTGTATTAACTCCGGTATATAAAAACCTTTTATTTAAAAAGCTTGATGCTCTAATATCTAGAAATTCGGCATTTTTTAAAAGATAGTATATTAAACCGGATTTAGTATCAAATTAATATTTTAATAATTGGAGCTTTCTACAATGGCAGTTGAAAATTTTAATGAACAGGATTTAGATGGAAATGTTTTTGATGGTCAGAATCTAAATGGTTCTACCTTTTTTAAAGCTACTTTGAACGACGTCTCATTTGTTGGCACAAAGCTCAGAGAAACTGACTTTCGGGAATCTAATTGGCTGAATGTTGATGCCTCTGGTGCTATATTTGCGCCTAATAGCAGCTTTGGTATATCCGATCTATCTCTGGCAACCTTAGAAAATGTTAATTTCAGTGGAGCTAACCTCAGAGAAGCCAATCTGTTTAAGGTCAACACCAATGGCATTAACTTTTCTAACGCTAACCTAACTGATGCTATTCTCACAGAAGCTACCCTGAGTGGCGAGCAGTCTGAGCGTCCCAACTTTCACGGAGCAAATTTGACCCGCGCTGACCTTTCCCTAACAGACTTGAAAGCTGCTGACTTGAACGGAGCTAGACTGGTAGATGCTAACTTAAATGGCGCTAGCTTGGAAGCAGTCATTCTACAAGATGTGAATGCGAAAGGAGCGGATTTCAGAAATACCAACTTCACAGATATTTTTGTATTTGATGTTAATTTTAACCTTGCTAACCTCGAAAATGTTTCTGTGAGTGATGTCAATTCATCTCTTCCTGAAGGTGTAGTAATTCCTACAGGCACAACTGTAGATCAGTTTGGTCTCCCCACAGATTTTAACCTCAGATTTCGCGGTGCAGACTTGAGTAACTTCATTGCAGATGATGCTAATTTTGCTGGTGCAAATTTTCGTTCATTTGTTGATGCTAATGGTGTTGAAACTACTACACAATTAGATGGTGCTAGTTTTAGCGGTGCTAATCTCAGTGGATCTAATTTTAGAGATGTATTCGCCGAGAATATCTTCCTTGAAGAAGCTAATTTAAGTGGTGCTGACTTAAGAGGTGCTGATTTGAGTGGCGCTCAACTCAAAGGAGCAAACCTGACCGGAGCAGACCTCACTGGAGCAGAATTAGATGGTGCAGACTTAACAGGAGCTATCTTAGATGGAGCGCAATTTGATAATGCAATCCTAACAGGAGCAAACCTTAAGGAATCCAGTGGAGATATGCTGACTGATTTTCAAGGAGCAGACCTGAGTGGAGCTAGTCTGGAGGTAGCAAGCTTTATTGGTACTAACTTTACAGGTGCTGATTTCTTTACAGCAGGTACACCTATTGCCAATCTAGATAAAGCAGACCTCTCAAATACGATATTGACTGGTGTTGATGCACAAAACATTTCATTTATAGATGGTATAGCAATTGGAGCAACTGTAACTAATGCCGACTTTAGTAACTCTCAATTGATTAAGTCTGACTTCACTAATGCTGTAGATTTAAACACAGCTATCTTTGCGGGAGCTGATACTACAGACGCGATTGGTATTTAGTGTGCAAAGCGGGGGTTGCTAAACCAAGGGATAAATCTTTGCATAAAAGGTAAATCCCTTCTTTTACTTCCTCTTTCTCTAAAACTACAATTCATCCCCCAAATATCCAACGCTGCAAAGCGTTTAGGGTAGCGGAGGCATAGTGACAGTTATCCTATTTAATGGAATGCACCCTGTATTCAAAAAGAGGGCAAAATATATTTGGAACTCAAGTAAATCTATGAAACGGGATAACTTTTTAACTTTTACAAAGTGTTTGGTAGTCAATACCATCAGGTAGAATTGCATCAACTAACTTAGCACTACTCAAATCAACCAGACTCAAATTAGCATGAGAAAGATTAGCACTACTCAAATCAGCACCATTAAAATTGGCCTTGGTCAGGTCAGCAGCAGAGAGATTAGAACTATTGAGATCAACCTGACTCAAATTAGCGTGAGAAAGATTAGCACTACTCAAATCAGTAACAATTAAATACGAACCAGTTAAGTCAGCATAACTCAAATCGGCACCAACCAGATTAGCGCCAATCAAACTTATATACTTCATACTCGCCTGCATCAGACAAGTATAACTTAGACTAGCACTAAAAAGAAAAGCCCGATTTAGATTAGCTTGGGAAAGATTAGCACCAAAAAGAAAAGCCCGATTTGCATCAATTTGCGAGAGATTAGCACCACTTAAGTTAGCATTACTCAGGTTAGCTTCACACAGTTTAGCTCCTTTTAAGTTAGCTTCACTTAAATTCGCCCCCACCAAATTTGCCCCACTCAAGTTAGCATTACTCAGATTCACACCAGAGAGATTGGTATTCATCAGGTCAGCATCACTAAAATCGGAATTACTAAAGTCAGCACCACTGAGATTAATACCTTTAAGGCCAACTTCTTGCTGTTTTGTAGCAATAAAATTTCTGTTACCATTAGTATAATCTTGTAGCAATTGCTTGGTATTATTCATTATGGGTATCTACGCTATATTTTTTGCTCTAGTTACTATTTTCCCAAAATACTAATACTAATAGATACTCATAACTCTTAATTTTTTATTAAGAAAAGACTACGCCATGTACTCAGGAGAAGATAATGAATAATTACCCACTAAAGATTGTTTCTCTAATTCCCAGTGCTACAGAAATTATTGCAGCATTAGGACTAACGAAAGCTATTGTTGGTAGAAGTCACGAATGTGACTATCCTCCAGAAATTCAAAATTTACCTGTTTGTACTCAACCTAAATTTAATCCTGATGGTAGTAGTCGGGAAATTCATGACCGCGCTACGGAGTTATTACAGTCTGCTTTAAGTGTCTACCGTGTAGAACTAGAAACATTAGAAAAATTACAACCTACTCATATTATTACTCAAGCTCAATGTGATGTTTGTGCTGTTAGTTTGGCGGATGTACAAATAGCAGTCAAAAGTTTAACAAAAAGTCATCCTCAAGTTATCTCTTTAGAACCTAATTTATTGACAGAAGTTTGGGCAGATATAGCAAGAGTGGCAAGTAGTTTAGGAGTGGATAGGAATGAGGTAATTTCTCAGTTGAAAAAAAGAGTTGTAGCTTGTGAGGAAAAAACGCAAAATTTACCTGTTAATAATATTCCCAAAGTTGCTTGTATTGAGTGGAGTAATCCACTAATGGCAGCCGGAAATTGGATACCAGAATTAGTTAAACTTGCTGGTGGAAACTCATTATTTGGAGAGATAGGAAAGCATTCTCCCTGGTTAAAATGGGAGGAGTTATTAACTGCTAATCCAGATGTAATAATTTTTATGCCCTGTGGTTTTGATTTGGAACGTACTCGCCAAGATACTCTGGAGTTAATTAAAAGCTCAGAATGGCAAGATTTACCTGTAGTTAAGTCGGGAAAAGTTTATATTACTGATGGAAATTCTTATTTCAATCGTCCAGGACCAAGGTTAGTAGATTCTTTGGAAATTTTAGCAGAAATTTTACATCCTGAATTATTTAATTTTGGTTATCAAGGAATAGGTTGGGTGCAGTTATAGCGCTACGCGCAAGTCAGAATTCAGAAGTCAGAAGTTAGAAGTAATCCCTGTACTGAGTTTGAGTATTTTTAAATGTTATAACCTATTTGTGTAGTGCTATATATTAAAAATAAATAAGGAAGAATAAATAAACCCTCTCAATATAGAAATTACCATACTGGTGAGGTGAAAAATTATAATTTCTAGGCAAGAGTGAATAGGAAAAAAAAGATAAGTATGCCTCAAATTTACTAAGAAACCCTATATGTAGCGCTATATGCAAGTCAGAATTCAGAAGTAACTCCTGAGTGAGTTTGAGCATTTATAAAATCAAAATAATATTATGTCCGTTGGTATAGTCCCATTTCATTAATGGATAATGGATAATGGATAATTACCTCTTCCTAAAACGGATTTGATTGACGCGGTAGGGAAAATTTTTTCTTATTTATCCTTTAAAGGAGAGGCTTTTTACTTTAATTATTCGGTAAAAGTTAGCGTGAATATCTACAGGAAGTTTAAGTTTTTTATTCAACATTTCTGGAAAACTCCTACAATTCATTAATTTAATAATTCTGAATTATAAATTAATAAAAAGAAGTTTTGTAGTCTACCTTTGTGAAAACCGCTATAAGTCTTCTTGCTTCTTGCTTCTTCCTTTTTCCTTTGACTTGGTTAATTTTTAATCCCACCAATAAGAAATAACAACAGCATCTCGTTGGTAGGGTTTATTTTCGCTCATTAATGTTTCTGTTAATCGAGCTTTAAGACACCGTTGAAGTCGGAAAGCATATTCTTCATTTATGCCATCAATAATATCTACAGCATCAGCACGCCATTTTTTCCCCAAGTCTAAAAGTGACGATACTATTGTTGCTTGATTTTCAGTAAGGAGATAAAGTGTATCAGCAGGATAAGATACAAAGTGAATTATACTTTCAGGTGGCATAGGACGATAGTTAGCCATTGCTAAAAGTGTATCAATTAAACCACTAAAACTCAAGCCATTTTCATCGGGAGCAAAAATCGGTTTTGTGAATAAAAAACTTGCCCATAAAGTAGAATTTTTTATCAAATCTCTAATTACCTCTTCTCCATCAAATTGATTAAACTGACGTTGCCAAACAAGTGCAGCAAAAAGTTCTTGTGGGGAATAAGATTTCGCAATGGATTGGATTTTTTCGATTTCTAGCATAAATTTTGAAGAATAAAGAATTTTTAAAGAAAGTAAGGAAAAAGACTATAAATTAAGTTGCATTGGTAGGATTATAAAAACTAACATTATAATACCAATTCACTTTAAAGATGTCACAAATAGTTTCAAACTTTAAATGTCAAATAATTGCCTCAAACCTTTCTCTTATCAAAGTTTTTAGCCTATCCAATCTAAATTCTGAATTCTGAATTCAGAATTCTGTGAAATGGTATAACATTAGAGTACAGCAATTTCCAATTTCATCAATTGTAGCAATTATTATTTTCAGATAGTATTATTACAATTCCTATAACCTCTGTTTGTTTAGGGAATATAAAAGTAGTCTTATGACTGTACCTCAGCATCCTCAAAAGTGCTGTAAATAATACTGTTTTAGGAACTTATGAACATAAATTGACTCTATATCAATAAAATAGGGAATAGGGAGAAATAATTGATTTGATTTGGGATTTTTGGAGAGGTCTAATACCAAATTGATAAATGTTTGCTACAAATAGTTAGGCTATTTCTTAGAAGTCAGGTAGGGGAGTCGTCGGATTGGCGAGGGAAAGGAGACAGGAGTCAGAATGAATAGGTTTGATATCATTTTTATGTTGTAATTTCTCTTTTTCGTCAAATAGACATCTGGTGAAAAAGATATATATTTTTTGTGGCTAGTAGGGAACAGGGAACAGGGAACAGGGAACAGGGTATATATTTTCACGAAAAAAATACGAAAAATGATTTCGGAAAGTGAATTTTACAACTCTAGATTGTCTTAAATAAAGAGCAAGTTTATTTTCTGGAGAGGTCTAATAGATATTTCCGATCAAGTCTTTTAATACTGCTGATTAAATGCTATTCAAACTGTTGTAGAAGTGCTTCCTTCAACAGGGGATAAACACCTAATTTTATCCTTTGTTCCTCCTCTTCCCTCCTTCCGAATTATTTATAACTGTTCAACCGGACATAATATTAGTGAAAACTCCAAAACTACAACATTTTCCTAAATATTACTTTGAATCACTTTTCTATACTCACTCTTACGCTTCACACCTTTTAACTGTTCTACCAAACCCTTATCCTTAAAAAACTGAATCGTCGGTGTAGACATCACCCCCGCATTCTGAGTAATCTCGGGATCTTCCTCAATATCAATCTCCACATAATGAATTTTTTCCTCAAACTCCTGTATCACCTTCTCCAAAATAGGTTTCAAAGTATGACATGGAGCACAGGTAGGAGCAGAATACTTTACAACAATTAGGCGATCGCTCTGATGGTAAAGGCGACGCAAAGCATAACCCCCCAGATGGTGAGTAGCATTCGGGTCAAAACTCTCAACAGTATCAGCAACCAATCCATTTTCATATTCTTCCGGCGACTTCTCTACATTCTTTTCTGGAGCCAACTCTTGTGCCAAACCTTTTGACGACAACCATTTCTCTGCCAACATCGCCCCCATACAACCACTACCAGCAGCAGTTATAGCTTGACGAAACTCATAGTCTTGCACATCACCCACAGCATAAACACCAGGAACGCTAGTTTTGACTATCTCTTGAGTCACCACATAACCGACCTCATCCAATTCCAACTGCCCTTGAAAAATTTGAGTATTCGGAGTATGACCAATTGCATAAAACAAACCTCCAACTGGTAAATTCTTATGTTCACCAGTCTGACTATTTCTCACCTCCACTCCTTCCAAGCGACTCTTACCATAAACATCTACCACCTCAGTTTGCCAATGAACAGTAATTTTCTCATTTTCCAACACTCTGTCCTGCATCGTCTGGCTTGCCCGCATCTGATTCCGGCGTACCAACAAATGAACATGAGAACCATACTTAGTTAAATATATAGACTCTTCTGCTGCCGTATCCCCACCCCCAATAACTGCCAGTTCTACTCCTTGAAAACCTGGACTAGCTCCATCGCAGACAGCACAGGCGGAAATACCACTATTCCAAAATTTTTCTTCACTAGGGAGGTTGAGTCTTTTGGCAGTCGCCCCAGTAGCAATGATTATGCTGTAAGTTTTGATTTCGCGTTCCTCTGACTTAACAGTAAATGGGTGCTGAGTTAGGTTTACAGAAGTAACATCTTCTGTATATAGTTCTGCTCCCCATCGAACTGCTTGATTTTTCATCCGTACCATTAGTTGAGGTCTAGTAATCCCTTCAGGAAAACCAGGGAAATTCTCTACTTCGGTAGTTGTCATTAGTTGACCGCCTGGTATACCTCCCATTTGGTAGCCTTCAAACACAACTGGTTTGAGGTTGGCACGTCCGGCATAAATGGCGGCGGTATAGCCTGCTGGTCCAGAACCTATAACTACTAAGTTTTCTACTTTTTGCTTAGTCATAGTTAATTCAAAATTTGACTTTCGTGAAACGGTATAAGTATCTCCCATTATGCAACTTGAGAAGCTGTTTTGCTACACAAACAGTGAAACTTTCGACACTCTATACTATCGTAGAAAAATCAGATCGTCGCGACGATCAATTAACTAAATTTTTCTATGTCTGAAAATCAAGAATGGCTAGGTTTAATGATTGGAAATTCCCGGTTACATTTTGGTTATTTTGCGGGTGCAATACTTCAGAAGACTTGGGATAGTGAATATCTTCAACAAAAGGAAATTAAATCTCATATAAATCAGGAAAAGGCAATAGAAAAAAGCCTCAAAAGTATCTTAAAAACTAAGAATATAAACTTCAATCATGGGATGCCTTTGTTAATAGCATCAGTAGTTCCCGAACAAACAGCACTTTGGCAAACTTATACCAGGTTTGATATGATTACTCTAGATAAGTTATCACTGCAAGGACTTTATCCTACTCTGGGAATAGATAGAGCTTTGGCAGTTTTGGGTGCAGGCACAAACTTGGGTTGGCCTATATTAGTCATAGATTCTGGTACAGCAATGACCTTTACTGGTGGTGACGTCCAAAAAAAAATAGTGGGAGGAGCTATTTTACCAGGGCTAAGGTTGCAGTTATCATCTTTAGCAAGAGGAACAGCTATGTTACCATTAATTGAGATACCTTTAGAGTTACCTCCAAGGTGGTCAAAACAAACAGCAACAGCAATTCAAAGTGGGATAATTTATACCATATTAGCAGGTATGAAAAATTATGTTGTATCTTGGCTAGAAGAATTTCCTAATAGTCAAATAGTATTGACTGGAGGCGATCGCTCCATACTATTGAGTCATTTCACAACTCTATTTCCTGAGCTAGGTGCAACTTTTATAAATGCACCTGATGTGATTTTTTGGGGAATGGCAAGAGTGTGGCAGCAAATATTCAACCCAACTAAATGAAAAATTCCTGCCATAACTTAGTATGATTAACTACTCTAGCCATCCTATTTATAAATATTCTCTGAAAACTATAGTGCCAGATTCATTAATGGATAATGGATAATTGATAATTACCTCGGGTTTTAACCGAGAGGA